>CAZPSW010000017.1:6448-13981 GCA_964589255.1 uncultured Dehalococcoidales bacterium | reverse complement strand
GACGGCGCCACCGGTTCCGCCGCGGGCGCAGGTTCGGGTTCCGACTCCGGGTCCGAGGTGGGTTCGCCAATCATCGCCCGGAAACGGCGGTCAGCCCGCAAGCCGTCAAAATCAGTGTCCTCGCGGGCCATCTCCAGGTTGTCCACGTCCAGCAGGATCGCCTTCCGCAGTTCCTCAAGACAGGCCTCGGTGCGCCCCAGCAGCGCCAGGATGCAGGCGGTGTTATAGCGCACGTTGGCGTCGTCCGGTTTTATTTCCAGAGCGGCGGTATAATCCTGGAGCGCCTGCCGGTGGTTCTCCAGGAACGTATGCACGATGCCGCGGTTGCCCAGTGCCGCGGCGTCGCCGGGCTTCAGTTCCAGCGCCCGGTCCAGGTCAGCCAGGGCCTCTGCGTAGTGTTCCAGGTTGGTGTAGACGTTGCCCCGGTTGCAGAGGGTGGCGGCATCATCCGGGCGCAGTTCCAGGGCGCGGTCGTAATCCGCCAGGGCGGCTTCGTATTCACCCTGTTCCGCCAGCGCGATGGCGCGGTTATAGAGCTTGTCCGGGTCATCGGGTGTCATTTTCAGCGCCTGGTCGTGGTCTTCGATGGCCTCGTCGAAACGCGCCAGGTTGCTGTAGCCGATGCCGCGCTTCTCCAACGCCTCGGCGTCCTCGGGTTGGATTTCCACAGCCCGGTTCAGGTCACGCAGGCTGGCATTCTCCTTTTCCAGGCGGCTGTAGACGACGCCGCGGGTGCCCAGCGCTTCCGCGTCTTCAGGGTTCAGATCAAGCGCCCGGTTGAGGTCTTCGAGGGCCTCATCGAGGCGCGCCATGTTGGCGTAGACGGCGCCGCGCTTGGCCAGCGCCAGCGCGTCATCCGGGGCCAGCGCCAGCGTACCGTCAAGCTCTATCAGTGCCGCCTCGTAATCACCCTGCTCCGCCAGCGTGGTGGCGCGCCCGTAGGCCTGGTCCGGTGCCGGTGTTATTGCCTCCGGGGCGGCATTCGCCGCCAGCTCGGCCACCACCTCTCGCAGCGGGTCGATCGCGTCGATGTATTCGCCAATGCGTATCACCGTCACGCCGCGCATCTCCGCCGGCAGCTCCAGATGCGTCTGCGGCGCCGCCAATATTACCGCCGGTTTGCCCAGCGCTAGTAGCATACCCACCGCCAGCATCACGTTGGGGTCTTCCTCCCCGGAGATATCGGCCACGCCCCAGGCCACGCTCTGGATCATCCGGCAGACATCGCAGCAGAACCCCGGCGGCAGCGATTCATCGGCGGCACTGCGCAGGCGGTAGCGCTCCGCCACCGCCTCGCTGATGGCCTTGCGGCGCCGCGCGCCGGCATCCCCCGGCATGCTGGGCTCGGCCAGAAAGAACGTCTCCGCGTCCACCGTGATCGGTAGCGTGCAGGCTACGGCGGTGAGAGGGCAGACGGCCATCATTCCCATCTTGTCTCCTTAAAGGTGCGCCAGGTAGGACAGTGCCAGGCGCACCCTGTCCTCCAGGTTGCTGTCAATATCGGTGGGCAGGCTGGCGATAGCTTCGTTGGCCTCAACGCTGGAATAACCGAGAGACAGCAGCGCCGCCAACGCCTCGGCGTTCTCCGCGCGGGTTTCCGGCAACGTGTCGCCGCCGAGACCGGTACCGACCTTGTCCTTGAGTTCCAGCAGGATGCGTTCCGCCATCTTCTTGCCGATGCCCGGTACCAGCATCATGGCAGCAGTGTTGCCGCTGCTGATGGCGAGCGCGATTTTTTCCGGGTCCATGGTGGAGAGGATTGCCAGCGCCAGGCGGGGGCCGAGGCCGGAGACGCCGATCATTGTCTCGAAGAGGCCTAGTTCCTCGGCAGTGGTGAAACCGAAGAGGTTCAGGCTGTCCTCTCTGACCTGGAGGTAGGTGTGCAGCTTGACGCGGTCCCCGGCGGTGCCCAGCGTGCTCAGGGTGGAACCCGGCAGCGCCACCGAGAAACCGACGCCACCGACGTTAACTACCGCGCCGTCCAGCGTCCTGGACTCCAGTATTCCTTCCAGACTGGCGATCATATCAGATTCGATCCCGCGGTGTATTCGGCGCGCCGCGGCCTCGTGGCCCCGCGGCGCCAGCCTTCAAACAGTATAGCGGCTGTGGCCCAATAGTCAAGGTGCTAGCCCTGCCCCAGCAGATCAGCCAGGTGCCGCTGCCGCTGGTGGCAGATGGCGGTGGCCAGGGCATCCGCGGCGTCATGGGGTTCCGGTATTTCGGTCATACCCAGTTGCAGGCGTACCGCGATCTGTACTTGGGACTTGTCGGAGCGACCAAAATCGGTGACCGTCTGCTTGATCTGGGCCGGCGAGTACTGGTAACAGGGGATGTCCAGTTCCGCGGCGGCGATCAAGGCCACCGCCTGGGCCTGGCCGATGGCCAGTGCCGACTTCACGTTCTGCCCCACGAAGGGGTGCTCCAGGGCGACCACGTCGGGGCGCTGTTCCCGCATCAGGGCCAGTAATTGCTGGTGGAAATGGTGCAGGCGCAGCGGCAGCGGGTTGCGGCGCGGTTCGGACCAGGCTCCGGAGACGACGTGTACCGGATTGTCATCGTTGTCGCTGAGGATGACCCCGTAACCCATCACCTGGGTGCCCGGGTCAATGCCCATGATCTTCATGGCGCCGGCGGCGGCCTAACCGCCGCCGAACTTCTCCATGATTTCGTCGGCGATGTCGGCGTTGGAGTAGACGTTTTGAACGTCATCCATCTCTTCCAGCTTGTCAATCAGGCGCAGCGTCTGGGTGCCCGTCTTCTCGTTCAGGGTGACGGTATTTTTCGGCTCCAGGGAAATCTCCGCCGAGGCCACCGTGATCTGTTGCCCCTCAAGCTTCCCGCGCACGTCCTCCAGGCGGTCCGGCGTGGTGTAGATCCAGAGCCGGCCCCCGCTGGCGTCAACGTCATCAGCACCGGCGTCGATGGCGACCAGTTCCAGTTCCTCGGCGTCAGCGTCCCCGATGTCCACCGCGATGGTGCCTTTGGATTCAAAGATCCAGGAAACGCAGCCGGTCTCGCCCAAGTTGGAGCCGTTGCGGCTGAAGACGTTGCGTACATCCTGGAGGGTGCGGTTGCGGTTGTCGGAGAGGGTCTGGACCATGATCGCGCCGCCGCCGGGCCCGTATCCTTCCAGCGTCAGTTCCACCAGGGGGGTGTCCCCGGTATCCCCGCTGCCGCGCTTGATGGCGCGCTCGATGTTATCCATCGGCATGTTGGCGTCACGCGCCCGCTGTATCGCCAGGCGCAACCGGAAATTAGTGTCTGCGCTGGGCCCGCCGTCACGGGTGGCGATGATGATCTCACGCGCCAGCTTGGTGAAGAGCTGGCCGCGCCGCGCGTCGGCCACCCCCTTCTGGTGCTTGATGGAGGCCCATTTTGAGTGTCCGGACATGACATTTCCCCCTGCGCCAAGGTGTTTCTATTCTATCACCGAACCGTCCGGATTGCCATACCCGTCCAGGTGGTGGGTATCATTCCAGAGCGCCATCACGGCGCCGGCCACGGTGGTCTCTACGATGCAAATGGCACCGAGCTCGAGGCGGAACTGCCAGCGGTGCCGGTCCGGAAGCCCCATCAGCTGGCTGGTGAGGTTGCGCAGCGTGCCGGAATGCGCCACCACCGCCACTATTTCGCCATCGGCGTGGGCAGTGAGTCGGGGGATGAAGGCGGCCACGCGCCGGCTGAAACCGTCGACGTCTTCCCCACCGGGGAAGGCCAAGTTGGGGCGGCGGGACGCCCAGTGCCCGGTGACATCCGGGAAGCGTGCCGCGGCTTCGGCGAAGGTGAGGCCCTCGATCTCCCCGAAATCGATCTCCCGCAGTTCCGGGCAGGGAATTACCGGCAGGTCATGGCGCGCCGCGATGATCTCGGCACTGCGCCGCGCCCGTACCAGGTCACTGGCGTAGACCGCCATCAGCGGCTCCGCGGCCAGCCGCGCGGCGACGCCCTCCGCCTGGTGTAGCCCCGCCTCGCTCAGTGCCACGTCGGTGCTGCCCCAGAAACGTTCACGGCTGCCGGCGACGGTGTCCCCGTGGCGTACCAGTATCAATCTTGCCAGCGCCTTCTCCTTCTAAAACAGGTCTAAATTGACCACCAGGGCGGCCACCATCAACCAGCCCGTTTCGGCGGTGGTCACCATCAGTCCGTGGCTGACTTCGGGCAGGCCACCCAGCCGGGAACGCAGGTATGCCCGGTGCAGGTAGGCTGCCCCCGCGCCGAGTGCCAGCATCACGGCCGCCGCCAGCAGTGCCCAGAGGGCGCGCACCCCGAGCGTGGTCAGCAGCGCCAGTACCAGGCCGCCTTTGGCGATCAGCAGCGCGCCACCCCAGGTGATGGCGAATACCGGGAGCACGCTGAAATAAACCCCTGGGGCCTGGCACAGCCGGGGCCAGCGCGCCAGCAGCGGCAGTATGCCGATCACCGGTATCAGCCAGGGCGCGGGCAGGCTGGCCAGAGCGGCGAACTGCAGCAGCAGCACGCAGGTAACGGCGGCGGTGCCGAAGCTGCCGACGCGTGTGTCCGCGGCAATGCGCTGCCGGGCCTTCAGGGTGTGCGCACCACCGAAGGCGTCGGCGGCATGGGCCAGACCGCTCAGGTGCCGCCCCCGGTCCCCGGCCACCAGCAGCCCCAGTGTTAGCGCCGCCACCGGTAACGCCGGCAGTACCAACCGTAGCGCCCAGTTAGCCGCCGCCGCCGCCAGGCCAATGGCCAGGCCGGTCAAGATCAGGCGTAAAGGACGTTCCCTGGTATGGTCTCTCATTTTCCCTGTTCCAGTGTTTTATTGTAGACTATTTATACGGCGCGGGAACAGTCCCCCGGTGGCGCCGCGAGAGGGTCATGGAAGCGGAAAGTGTAAGCCTGGCGGTGGCCTTCGGTGCCGGCCTCCTCTCTTTCATCTCGCCCTGCGTCTTGCCACTGGTGCCGGTCTACCTGGCGATCATCAGCGGCCACCAGGCCGGCGGGGTGATGGCCGGGCGCCTGCGCCTGACGCTCTTTTTGCATTCGGTGGTCTTCGTCATCGGTTTTACGCTGGTCTTCGTGCTGATGGGCACCGTGGCCGGCGTGGTCGGTTCCGTGTTGTGGGAATTCCGTCCGCTGGTGCGCATCGTTTCCGGCGGCCTGATCATCGCCTTCGGTGTCTTCATGCTGGCGGCCACCCGCATACCGCGGTTGAACTTCGAGGCGCGTCTGAACCCGAAACTGGGGCACGGCACCGGTTATTTTCGCACCCTGCTCATCGGCGGTCTCTTCGCCGTCGCCTGGGTTCCCTGCGTGGGGCCGATACTCGGCGGTATCTTCTTCCTGGCGGTGAGCTCGGAAACGGCGGCCCAGGGCAGTGGCCTGCTGGCGGTCTACTCCCTTGGCCTGGGCATTCCCTTCCTGGCGATGGGCATCGCCTTTGACAGGCTGCAACCTCTGCTCAAACGCCTCAGCCGTTACGGCACCGTGATTTACATCATCAGCGGCCTGCTGCTGGTGGCGATCGGCGTCATGATGGTGACCAATAAGATCATCTGGTTTGCCTCGCTGGGCGGCGGTATTTAAGGAGAAACACGTGAAATCTAAAATGATACTTATGGCGGCGCTCTTACTCGGCCTGGCGCTGGTGCTGCCGGGCTGCGGCGGCGCCGCCGCCGACGCGGCGCAGAAACCGGCCCGGGATGCCATCACGGCGCCGGACTTTACCTACCGCGACGAGGCCGGTGTGGAAAGACAGCTGAGTGACCTGCGCGGCCAGGTAGTGCTGCTCAATTTCTGGGCCACCTGGTGCCAGCCCTGTGTCTACGAGATGCCTTTCCTGCAGGCAGTCCACGAGCAACTGCCGGATGACGCCATGATCCTCGCCATCAGCATTGGGGAGAAGCCGGAAACGGTGGCCGCATTCGTTACCGAACACGGCCTGACGATGCCGATACTGCTGGACCAGGACGGCACCATCGGGCAGGACTACCGCGTCAACAAGCTGCCGACCTCGGTGATTCTTGACGGTGAAGGCAAAATGAAGGAATATAAGATTGGTCCGTTCTCCGGCGCCGAGGAAATCCTGGCGCGGATGGAGAGCGCCAGATCCTGATTCGGAGGCATTATGGGCGACGTACTGGATGAAGTCAGCGCCATTGCGCAGTGCAAGGACTGCCCCTGGTACAAGCAATGCGTTTCACCGATGCGCTTTACGGTGGACGACATTCGGCGGCAGCTGGAGAGCCAGGGCGGCATGCCCGGCGCCGGTGCTGACGCCGGGATGCAGAACCTGATCGGCAACATGGCCGCGGCGGCGCAGAACTCGATGCTTGAGGCCTGCCCCGTTTTCATCGAGCGGCTGCGTTCCAGCCCCAGGCTGGCGCAGTCCCTGAAGCAGGTGATGCTCAACTGGGGCAACGACACCCAAATCAAGGGCTGAACCGGTCCCGGTCCGCGCCCTGAAGCGGGCGTTTTAGCGCCGCCGCCAGTGATTGACCCGTGCCTGAATACCTGATATTATGGGAATGTCTCAAATTATCACGTTTAGGGGTGTCACCATGGCGAATGAAGTAGGCAAACGCTACACCTGCACCAATTGCGGTTCCGAGTTCATCGTGACCCGCGGCGGCGACGGCCAACTGGTCTGCTGCGAAAAGCCGATGGAAATCAAGAAATAAGACCCGCGGGAAAGAACGGAGTACTAGATGGCCAACCAACTCGGTAAACGTTACAAGTGTGAAATCTGCAGCACCGAGGTGCTTTGCACCAAAAAGGGCGATGGCACGGTAGCCTGCGACGGCCAGGACATGACGCTGGTGCAGCCGCGGCAGTTACCGTCGTCGGACTGAGCCCGAATTTGCGATAATCCTGCCCACCGGCCACCGCCGGTACGGCGGCATCCACTCCGGTTTCTCGGTTCACGGTCAGGCGCGTGGCCGTCTGCGTGACCGTAAATATGTCGGGAGCAGCGCATGAATACGACTGATTTCTTGTCCATCTCCGCGGCGATCGTGCCGGACCGTACCGCGATCATCTTCGAGGACCACCGCTTCACCTTCGGACAGCTCGCCACGCGGGTCAACAACCTGGCCGCGGCGATGCGGGCGAAGGGTATCGGTGGGGGAGACCGGGTGGCCCTGCTCCAGGTCAACTGCAACGCCTGCCTGGAGGTTTATTTCGCCGCCGCCACGCTGGGCGCCATCTACGTGCCGCTGAACTTCCGGGCCAAGGACGACGAACTGACCTACATGATCAACAATGCCGGCGTCGCCATGATCTTCGTCGGTGAGCGTTATCTGCCCATGGTGGAGAACATCCTGCCGCGTCTGGAGCGTGCCGCCAAGGTGGTGACGCTGGATGAGACGCGCCCGGGGCGGCTGGATTACGATGAGATGGTGGCCCGGGCCACGGATGAAATAACCGCGGATATTGATGATGGAGACACCACCATCCTGATGTACACCGCCGGCACCACCGGCCGCCCCAAGGGGGTGATGCTCTCTCACAACAGCTTCACCATCTACATGCTGGAGAACGTCAGCCCGCCGGACCCGGATATGGAGGAACGTAACA
>CAZPSW010000017.1:3277-6438 GCA_964589255.1 uncultured Dehalococcoidales bacterium | reverse complement strand
TCACCGTGCCGCTCTATCACATCGCCGGTATGCAGGCGATGATGGCGGCGATGTACGGTGGGCGTACCACCATCATCGAGCGGCAGTTCGAGCCGGTGGAGTGGATGACGCTGGTGCAGCGCGAGAAGGCCAACCGGGCGATGATGGTACCGACGATGCTGAAACAGCTGGTGGACCACCCGGACGTGGACAAATATGACCTTTCTTCAATCCGGGTCATCACCTACGGCGCCGCGCCGATCACGCTGGAGATCATCCGTAAGGCGGTACTGCGCTTCCCCGGCGCCAGTTTTATCAACGCCTTCGGGCAGACGGAATCCGCCTCCACCATCACCCAGCTCAGGAGCGAGGACACCCAGCTCAACCCAGAGGACGTGAACAACGAAGCGAGTTTAAAGCGGCTGATGTCCATCGGCAAGCCGCTCTCGGACATTGAGATCAAGGTCGTCGACGACGAGGGCCATACCCTGGACACTGACCAGCCCGGTGAACTGCTGGCGCGCGGCCCGCGCATCATGAGCGGCTACTGGGGTGAAGAGGACCAGGGCACCAGTCCGATCGACGCGGAGGGCTGGCTGCATACCGGGGACGTTGGCTACCGGGACGCGGACGGTTACTATTACCTTTCAGGGCGCGCCAAGGACATAATCATCCGCGCCGGGGAGAATATTTCCCCGGAGGAACTGGAAATCGTACTCCACGCCTATCCCAAGATCGAAGAGGCCGCTGTGATCGGGGTACCCCATCCCGAATGGGGCGAGGAACCGATCGCGATCTTGGTCTGCAAGGCCGGTGAGACCTGCACCGGCGAAGAGGTCATGGAGTACTGCCGCCAGAAGCTGGCGAGCTACAAACGGCCCCGCCGGGTGGAATTTGTCGACGTTTTGCCGCGCAACCCGATGGGCAAGATCCTGAAGCGCCAGCTGCGCGAGACCTACGCCAACTCCTGAGCCTCGCGCCGTATCACTCGGTGGCCCGAATACTGCCGCTTAATTGCATTCGATTGTCAGGCCGGTGAATTACCGTTAGAATAGAGCGACATGGCGATCGACATCAAGTTACTGCCCCACCTGCCCCTCTTCAAGGGACTGCCCCAACCGGCGCTGGACCGGCTGGGCCGGCAGATATTCTCGCGCCAGGTACCGGCCGGTGATGTTATCTTTCTCGAATCCGATGCCCCCGATAGCCTTTACCTGATGGCTGGCGGCGTGGCGCGCATCTTCAAGACCTCCGCCGAGGGCAAGGAACAGATCATTGAGATGGTGCGGCCCGGTGGACTGCTCAACGAGGTCGCTTTCGTCGACGGGCAGTCTAACCCCTTCAGCGCTGAAGCCGCCACCGATGTCACCATCTACGGCCTGCATCGCCCGGATTGGGACGCGCTGGTGCGTGATTATCCGCACCTTTCCGGCAACCTCATCGCCTTGATGGCGGCGCGCCAGCGGGGGCTGGTGGAACTCGTCGAGGACCTCTCTTTTCGTACCGTCAGCGCACGCGTCGCCAAGATACTGCTGCAATTCGCCGGTGATGGCCCCGGCGGTGCCCGGCTGACGCAGCGTGAAATGGCGGCCATGGCGGGCACCGCGCGCGAGGTGGTGGGGCGCTCGCTGAGGTACCTTAAAGAGAGCGGTGCGATTCGTTTTGAGAACCACCGCATCGTGGTCGCGGATAAGGCCTCACTGGAGGCATTGACCGGTATCGGTGAGACCTAGGTCACAGACCGCGGGGCGAGCCTGGACTAGGCTTAGTACGGGAGATTGATTTGTCCGAGAAGCCGATAATCAACCTGGAACTCTGTGACGGCTGTGGCCTCTGCGTCGCCGTCTGTTGCCAGGGTGGCCTGATCCTGGTCGGTGAGGTGCTGACGCTGGCGACCGACGTTGAATGTGACTGGTGCGCCGAATGCGAAACCGTCTGCCCCCAGGACGCCATCAGCTGTCCCTTTGAGATCATCTTCGAATAGTCAATCCCTTTCAGTGCCCGCGTGATACTCCCCATTTATTGAGATAAAAGTCACAGACGCACGCCTCCCGCCGGACTACAATAACCTTACTGAAATAAAAAGGACGGTTTTTACCGTGAAGGTGAAGACGATGTTGAGATTAAAGAGTTGCCCCAAGTGTCACGGGGACGTCAGGGTTGACCGTGACCAGTACGGTTGGTACGAGCAGTGCATCCAGTGCGGCTTCGTGCGGGACCTGGAACCGGTGGCACTGGGTGGTCCGCCCCCCGTGACCGATTCTCCCTGGCAACAGGGGGAGCAGCGACTGAAGCCGATTGTCCCCTTCGGCAGCCACGCGGAGTACACCGACAAGGGCCTGCGTTAGACTCACGGCAGGCTGATAACCCAGCGGCACCAGCAGTCCGTCGGCGGTGGGTCCGGCGGTGCACTGCGACACTCCACCACCGCTTCCGGTATGACCACACTGGCCAGCCCCTTTAGTAAAGCGAGTTTCATTTCCCGGCACTCAAACAGGGGTTTACCCCCACGTTCACGCCCTTCCTGTACCGCGCAGCGGTCCCAGTAAAACACCACCCGTTGCGGCGAATCTTCCGCAATCACGAAACGCGGTGAGGTGAGTTGCCAGCTCATCAAGCTGAGAACCTGCATCATGGCGGACAGAGTTCCCGGCTGAATACCCATTGCCGCGGTCAACCGTTTCGCTTCCAGCACGGACTGATGACGCCAATTCTCCAGGTCCAGCCGTGCCGCCGCCGCCAGGCCGTAGGCGGCCTCGACGGCGCTGAACCAGTTCCCGTCCAGCGTCTGCCAGTTCCGTGAATATGCCCGCGCCAACCGGATCAGGGTCTCTCTGGGTTGTGCTTCAAGCTCGATGATCTCCAATTTATCTCCCATTTATCTCCTAATCTGGCGCCTGGTACCAGTGAATCACGCGGGTGCTGTAGACATCCTCCATCGCGGCCTCCAATGACGCCTGTTTGGATTCCCGCAGGTTGAGCCGGTAACCCAACGTCTTCGCGGCCAGCCGCCGGGACATGGGACAGGCCCCGCGAAAATCATTCACGGTGCGCGCCTCGCCGCTGTAGACCAGGTGGTCAAGGCGGGAGAGGTACGGGGTCACTTTGTCGTTGAAATGGCCGCAGACGCGCGTGTAGAAGCCCTCGATCTGTTTTTCCCGGTGCCGCGCGAAGCGCCCCGA
>CAZPSW010000017.1:0-3267 GCA_964589255.1 uncultured Dehalococcoidales bacterium | reverse complement strand
CACCCTTCTTGTGGCGCGCGTGCACCAGGCCGGTACCGACCTTACTCGCCACCAGCCGCTGGCCCTGGAAAACACCGATGCCGTAGCTGCCCAACCGCAGCGCCACCAGCGCGATGGTATAGTCCGCGAGGATCAAGTCCCTGAGCGGCGCCACCTGAAAACCGGCGCGTGCGCTGTCCGCGGTGACGGGGAAGGGCGGCAGCAGCAGGTAGCGGTGCGCCTCACCCCAGAAGAGTACCGCCCCGGTGATGCTGTGGGCGATGCTTTCCGCCGCCTCTGCCGGCCCATGCGGCGGCAGGTCCGCCACCAGCCGCGTTTCGATTTCGGCAGCCGTCCGCCCCGGCTTGAAATAGAGGCTGCGCACGGTGCCGCCGGCCAGGCTTAATTTCTCCAAAAGCGCGAGCAGGCGGGGCCGCGTCAGGCGGTAAGCGCGCTCTGCCGGCATCAGGCACTCCCGGCCAGGCTGACCACGGTGGCGCCGTCCCCGCCATCGCCACGGCCACCGGGCCGGAAGTTATGCACCAGCGGGTGGCGCGCCAGAAATTCCCGCACCAGGCGGCGCACCACGCCGGTGCCGTGACCATGCACGATGCGTACCTGCGGCAGATTGGCCAGGCAGGCGTCGTCGAGGTAGCGGTCCACCATTACCTCGATCTCATCAGCGCGGTGTCCCCGGAGGTCCAGTTCCAGCGCTGCGGTGCGTTCCGGCAGGGCCTGGCGCGGCGTCACGCTGGCCGCCGCCGAGGCCGTCTTCTCCAGCTTGTCCAGGCGCAGGCGCACCCGGGTTGCCCCGGCCTGGACCTCGGCGGTGACGCCGGCGGCGTCGATCGAGAGCACGCTGCCCGCGACGCCGACATCCCGCAGCCAGACGCTGTCCCCCACTACGATGGCGCTATCCGCCTCCGCCGGCGGCAGGGCCGCCGGTTGCCAGACATCCTCGGCCAGGGAACGGCTGACCGCGTCCAGGGTGGTGTTGGCGGCGACCACCACGGCCTCAGAGCGGGCCTTCTTCAGGGCCGCGCCGGCCTGTTTCACCTGGCGCCGCAGTTCCGCGGCCGCGGCCACTACTTTATCGCGCCCGTCAGATAGCAGCGCCGCCTGCTCCAGACGCAGCCGCGCCAGTTCCGTCTCACGTTCGGTGACCAGTCTTTCGGCGGTCGCCAACGCCCGCTGCAATTCGAAGTGCCCGGTCTCTATCTGGTGTTTTTCGCGGCGCAGGTCGCTAAGCAACGTCTCCATTTCCAGCGGCCCCCGGGCCATCATCCCCCGGGCGGCGGCGATGATTTCCGGAGCCAGCCCCAGGCCGGCGGCGATGGCCAGCGCGTTGGAGCCGCCGGGGACGCCCACCGTGAGGTGATAAGTCGGTGCCAGCGTCTGCTGGTTAAAATCCAGGGAGGCGTTCCCCAACCCCGGCGTGACGTGGGTGTAGGCCTTGAGTTCGGCGTAATGCGTGGTGGCGACCACGGTGGTACGCCGCGCCAGGAAGACGCCCAGGATCGATTGGGCCAGGGCGGCGCCTTCGGCGGGGTCGGTACTGGCGCCCAGCTCGTCAAGCAGCACCAGGCTCTGCGCGGTAGCGTCATTTAAAATACGTACGATGTTGCCCATGTGCCAGCTGAAGGTGGATAGCGTCTGCTCGATGGACTGCTCGTCACCAATGTCGGCGAAGACCTGGTCATAGACCGGGATGCGACTCTCCGGCGCCGCCGGTATCGGCATGCCGGATTGTGCCATCAGCGTCAGCAGGCCGATGCACTTCAGGGCCACCGTCTTACCGCCGGTATTGGGGCCGGTGATTACCAGCCCCCGCCTGGCCTGGTCCAGCGTCACGTCCAGGGGCACCGCCTCGCCCCGGAGCAGGGGGTGGCGCGCCCGCACCAGCCGCAGCACGCTTTCCGGGCGCCCCGCCGCCACCACTTCCGGCTCGCTGGCGCGGTAACGCGCCGCGAAGCGCGCCATCGCCAGCGCCAGGTCGATCTCACCGAGCAGCTGCACGTCCCGCTGGATCTCGGTCTTGAAGCCGGCCACCGTGGTTGAGAGCGCGGTCAATATGCGTGTCACCTCCCGCGTTTCGGCCAGCGTCGCCTGGCGTAATTCGTTACCCAGTTCCAGTGTCACCATCGGTTCCACGAAGACGGTGGCGCCGGTGTTGGAGACATCGTGGATGATGCCCTTGAGGTCTCCCTTCATCTCCGCCTTGACGGGCACCACGTAGCGGCCTTGGCGTTCCGTGATGAGGCTGTCCTGGATGGCCGGTGCCACGCGCTGCGTCTTTAGCAGGCGTTCCAGCTTGACCTGGATCGCGCCGCGCTTGTCCTTCACCTGGCGGCGCAGTGCGGAGAGTTCCCGCGAGGCCGCGTCAAGCACCTCCCCCGAGGCCGAAAGGCAGCGCTGGATGTCCGCCTCAAGTTCCGGTTGCGCCACGATCTGGCGCGCCAGCTTCCAGAGCTCCGGGTAGTTCGCGTCCTGATTCCTCAGCTGGGTGCGTACGCGCCGCGCCGCCGCCATCGTGTGCTGTATCTGTAAGAGGGACACCGCTTCCAGCACTTTGCCGCGCGCCGCCAGCCCCACCCCCTGACGCACGTCGACGGCGTCCTGGAGTGAAAAACTGGGGTCCAGGCGCAGCAATCCGCGCGCCTCGACGGCGCGTTCCAGACGCCTAGTGACCTCGTCAATGTCGGTGGCCGGCGTTAGTGCCAGCGCCAGTTCATGGCTCGCCTCAAAGGATGTAAAGCCCGCCAGTATCTCCTTGACCTTGGGGAATTCCAGCATTTCTAGGCTTTTGCGGTGCACAGGTGCCCCCGTATCTGGCTTAAAACAATTTCCGCTGCCGTGTTTCGCGGTGGCCGGGGTCCGGCGGCAGGTCCGGGAGGGAAGCGGCGGCATTGGCCAGCGCGTCACAGCGGTTGTTTTCCCGGCTGTGGGCGTGACCTTTGATGTGGCGGAACTCCACCCGATGACGTTCCCGGAGGTTGAGCAGCCGCTCCCAGAGGTCCGGGTTCAGGGCCGGTTGATTGCCCCGCCGCCGCCAGCCGTTGGCGCGCCAGGTTACGGCCCAGCCGCCCTTCATGGTGTTCACCAGGTAAGAGGAATCACTGTAGAGGGTGACGGCCTGACACCCCGGCAGGGATTCCAGCGCCGCGATGGCCCCCATCATCTCCATGCGGTTGTTGGTGGTGACGCGGTAGCCGCCGCTGAGTTCCCGCCGCGCGCCCGGTGCCAGTATCACCGCGGCGTAGCCGCCGGGGCCGGGGTTGCCGTGGCAGG
>CAZPSW010000016.1:14078-14287 GCA_964589255.1 uncultured Dehalococcoidales bacterium | reverse complement strand
TAACGAAACGCGGAGACGGATGCTGCAGTTTCCCCGGACTTGTCCTCGCTAACTTTCATATCGATCGGTGGCTGTTGGGATCAGACCTTCTTCCCTTTACGATTGATGCGGTCCATGCGTTCCTGCATTAACCCGGCGCCGTCAAGGTTCAGGATGATGCCCAGCCTGTCCAGCCGCGTGGACAGCAGCTCCAGGCGCGCGTTGACGAC
>CAZPSW010000016.1:0-14068 GCA_964589255.1 uncultured Dehalococcoidales bacterium | reverse complement strand
GACATCGTCCGAGACCTTGTCCTCAAACTGTGAGGAGGCGGCGCCCGACGCGTCGTAATACTTGCTCACCAGGGCATACCGGGGCCGGTACGTCTCCATGAGGTCGACGGTGGCCAGGAAATCCTCTTCCGTCTCCCCAGGGAAGCCGGCGATGAGGTGCGTGTCATAACGTTCAAAATTCAGCTCCCGGAGCATGGTGAACATGTCCTCCAGGTCAGCCCGGGTATAGCCGCGATTCATCCGCGCCAGTACCCGGCTTGACCCCGACTGAAACGGCAGGTTCAGGTGCTTGATCCAACCGGCCTTGATGAACTCCCGGAAATCCTCCCTGAAGGTCAGAAAATCCGAGGGGTGCAGGTTGGAGAGGATGTAAGTTGTCTGCGGGAATTCGGCATGCAGGCTGCGTATCAGTTCCGGCAGCGAAGAATCCGTGTCAATGCCGTAGCGGCCAAGACAGTCCGACAATAAAATAATGTCCCGCTGCCCCTGTTCCAGCACCGGTACGCGGCAGGCGTCCAGCAGGTCATCGATGGACACCGAGCTGTACGGCGGGAAGGCCAGCTTTTCGGTGCAATAAGCACAGTCGTAGGGACAGCCCTGGCCGATCAGCAACTTGAAGAACTGATCCGAGAAACCGACGTCGGCATCCGGGTTGGCGCGGCGGTACTCACCGGCGTCAACGCAGACCGCGTTCTCGTGCAGCACCGGCGAAGCCTTGGCGAAGGAGCCCTCCGGCGCCCCAAAATACCGCTCCAGCAACCCGGCCTGCTGCTTCCAGGGGAAAAAGGTGCCGCCGAACTCCTGGTCCAGACGTTTACGGTCAATGTCCGGCAGGCAGCCAACGGCGATTACTTCACCACGGTACTGAGCCTGGTATTCGTTCAGTTCCGAAATGCTGTTTTCAATGACATCACTGCGAAAACCGCATGTCCAGACCATGATCACATCACTCTGAGTGGGATCACCGTCCAGGGAGTGCCCCTGCTGCTCCAGGAAATTCTGGTAGTGCAGCAGGTTCTGCTTCCGTAGCGGGCAAACATTGAGGCCCTTGATGTGTACTTTCATGCGAATGGCGTCTTCGATAATCCCGGATGCCTGCCGCGGGTAACGCGACCACACCTATAATCTACCACAAACCACGGGGTTTCTGCCGGTGCGGGCTCAATACCGGGCGACGGCTCCGGTTTGGGATTTGCGCATCGCGGAGCACTGAGCTATGATTAACCTGAGGGCGGGGGGCCGCGGAGAGTTCATTGATTACACACCCCAGTGTTTTGCTTGAGGCTGAACCAGTTAAATGATAGACATCGGTTTCATGGTGCCAACCTGCCGTTATTATTTCGATCCGTTCCGGAACCAGCCCCTGGTGCAGTTATATCTGCTCTCCATCATTGAAGACAGATTGGGTGACAGGTTCAGCACGTCATTGATCGACCTCCGGGGTGTTGACCCGGAGAAACTGGAATTTCACGTCCCCGAGAAAAACGTGTTCCTGCACTCCGTGGGCACCCAGGACTTTTTTGAAACATCAAACCTGGTGCGTAACCTGCGCGCCATTTACCCCCAGGCAGTACACGTGGCCGGTGGGCCCCACGTGAACCTTTTCCCGGATGAATGCGCCGGCGTCTTTGACGCGCTGGTATTTGGCGAGGGCGAAGAGTCCATGATGCAGCTGCTCAATGATTATGCCGCCGCCGCCATGAAACCAATTTATCACCCCGGTAAACCGGTCAACCTGGACGATTATCCCTTTGCCAGCCGTAAGTTCCTGCCCAAAAAGACGGTCGTGAATACCGGCATCATGCCGGGGGAATTCGCGTCCCTGCCCGCCACCGCCTTTATTTTTTCCCGGGGTTGCCCCTTTGACTGCTACTTCTGCGCCAATAATGACCTGACCCTTGGTCCCGTACGGGCCCGCTCCCCGGAACTGGTGGTGGCCGAAATAGAGTACCTGAAGCGCGAGTACGGTGTTCAGGCCATCGCCTTCAAGGACGACAACGCGGTGCCGGTCAATAATCGCACCGCCCTCGCGCACCTGGAAGCCATCGGGGGTTGCCACGTCAAGTGGAAGGGACAGTCCCGGGCGAACGGCATCAGTGAAGAAGTGGTGAAACTGGCCAAAGAGGCCGGCGCGGTGGAGATCGCGCTGGGCATCGAGAGCGCCTCACAGGACGTGCTTAATATCATCAACAAGCGCTGTGACTTGGTCCAGGCCAGGGACTACATCCGGACACTGCGGCTTCACGGCATCGGGGTGCGGCTCAATTTGATCATCGGGCTGCCCAATGAGCCGGACGACATCGTGGCGCGCACGCTGGCGTTCATTGATGAAGCCAAGCCCACCTCGGTGCTTTTGTCTTACCTCAATCCGGTGCCCGGGTCCGAGATATTCAATCACCCAGAGCGCTTCGGCATCACCATCAACAGCTACGATTGGGAACGCTACGGCTGCGCCGCGGGCCGGTTCTCCGAGGACGAACTGCCGGACATCCTGTTTGATTACAACGATGTCACGCCCTGGGGCAAGGGCATGACGCGTGAGACCATAAACCATAATTACACCGAGCTTCAGGGTATTTTGCGTGACCGCGGATTAAACTCTTGAGCCCCGGGACGGGCGATTTAGATCAGGGACCGGATATGGAACCACCACGGATAAAGATGGGCGCCAGGGATGGTCTACACGGCCTCTTCAACCACCTCGACACCCTGGGGAAATGGCGGCGGGGCGAACCGTTCCCGCCTTTGTGGGTGGAGATCAGCGCCACCGACAGCTGCAACCAGAAGTGTTTCTACTGTTACGCGGACTTCCTGGGCCGCAAAAAACGCGCCATCCCGAAAGAACTGCTGGTTACGATCCTTCGTGACCTGGGCAACGCCGGGGTGAAATGCACCGAATTCCAGGGCACCGGCGAACCGCTGCTGAACCCGGGTGTGCCGGACGCCATCGTGGCAGGCAAAGAGACGGGCATGGACATCTGCCTGGTGACAAACGGGGTGCTCCTCACCCGTGAGGTGCTGGACAAGGTGGCGCCCTGCCTTTCCTTCCTACGGGTCAGCGGGGTGGCCCACGACGCGGGGACCTACGCGCGGCTGCACTGCTCCTCCGAGAGCCATCACGACGCCATGATCCAGGCCCTTAAAGGTGCGGTTGGCATCCGGGAGGCGAATAACCTTGATATCGTGATCGTGACTACCTTCATTACCTTCGATTTTAACGCCCCATTTATAGTTGAGACCGCGAAGATGCTCAAGGACATCGGGGTCAACATCATGTCCGTCAAACCATCAGTGGACATGGGCATCAACCAGGCACATGACTGGGACCGGGAAATGTTTCACCACAAACACGCCGAGCTCTTCGCCCGGGCCAAGGAACTTGAGGATCAGGATTTCAAGGTCTTCCTGAACCAGGACTTCGCCGATGAGTTCATGGGCCCGGTGCCGCCGCAACGAAAATACGCCAGGTGTTATGGGGTGGAATTCGAGACCCATATCGACGCCGACGCCAAGATGTACCCCTGCGCCAAGTTCTGGCAGGACGGCGGCTACTGTTTCGGGGACCTGAGCAATAATAGTTTCAACGAGGTCTGGGGTGGCCGGGAGTGGCGGGAGGTGCTGGACCATTTTTACCGCGACGTTAATGTTGACGCATGCGGATATTTCTGCTGCAAGCAGCATTCCATCAACGGCTACCTGCACCAGCTGGCCAATCCCCCACGCCACGCCAACGTGATCTAACACTACCGGTGAGAATGCGGAGTTTTCATGCCACGCCGTGATTTTGATTTACTGATTATCAAACCGGGGAACCAGCAGGCGCAGTACACCACGCTGGCGGCCACTAATTCCGCCGTTGAGCCGCCGGTTTTTTCCGCCATGATCGCCGCTTACGCGCGGGAAAAAGGCTTCCGGGTGCGAATCCTTGACGCCGCCGCGGAAAACTTCTCCCCGGACGATGTTGTCGCCAGGGTCCGCGATTACGCGCCGTGGCTTGTCGCCGTTTTTGTCTCCGGGACGAACCCATCCGCCTCGACGCAGTGCATGCCGGGGGCGACGCGGATCATTGGACTGATAAAGGAACAGGTGCCCGGCACCCGCACCCTGGTTGGTGGCCTGCACCCGACGGTGCTGCCGGAACGCACGATGCGGGAGACCGGGTCCGATTTCCTCTGTCAGGGTGAGGGGTTCCAGACGGTGGTTGAGCTCCTGGCGGCCATTAAATCCGGAGAGACCGGGAGTTTCAGCATCAGCGGTCTGTGGTACCGCGAGGACGGTAAGGTCGTCCCCGGTACCGCCGCGCCGATGATGCAGAACATCGACGACCTGCCACTGCCTGCCTGGGACCTGCTGCCGATGGACAAGTACCGCGCCCAGATGTGGCACGGCTACTACCGGGCCAGCGAAAGGACCCGCTACGCCGCCGTCTGGACCAGTTTCGGCTGTCCCTATAACTGCTCCTTCTGCTGTATCAACGCCCAGTTCGGGGGCCGCGGCATCCGGTACCGTGACCCGAAAAAGGTGATCGCTGAGATTGACCTGCTGGTCAGGGATTACGGCGTGCGCAACATCAGGATACTGGACGAGATGTTCCTCTTGAAGACGGGTCACGTCAGCGAGTTGTGTGATCTATTGATCGGGCGGCAATACAACCTCAATATCTGGGCCTACGCCCGCATTGATACCATCAACCACCGCATCATGGAGAAGTGCAAGGCGGCGGGCATTAACTGGCTGGGACTGGGCATTGAATCCGCCAGCGAAAGAGTACGCACGGCGGTCGACAAGGGGAAATTCGACCAGCCCAAAATCTACCAGGCGATTGAAAACATCCGGGCCGAGGGCCTCTACGTGGGCGGGAACTTCATCTTCGGACTGCCGGAAGATGACCAAACCTCGATGCGGGAAACCCTGCAGATGGCGAAGCAGATCAATTGTGAGTTCGCTAATTTTTATGTCGCCATGCCATATCCCGGCTCCCAGTTATACGAGGACTCCCTAAGAAACGATGTGACGCTTCAGGATAACTGGCTGGCTTACGCCCAATTCAGCGCGGAAACCCACCCCCTGGCGACGAAGTACCTCTCCGCCAGGGAAGTCCTGGAGTTTCGGGACCGGGCATTCCAAGACTATTACAGGGACGCCGTTTTTCAGGAATCGATCAAGCGTAAGTTCGGGTCGGAATCATTAAAAGGCATTCAGGAAATGCTGCAGTACAAATTAAAGCGGAACCTGTTGACCACGCCCGGCCCGTAACCGGCCACGCCTACTCGACTTCAAGGTAGGCCAGCCTTGAGGTCATGCTCAGCCGTTTGATCTGTACCCGGCGCAGGTCAAAAGCCTCCCGTAGCGCCGTGGTTTCGCCGGGGAAGACCTCATCACAGAGTTCGTCGAATATGATCACCGTGCCGCGCCCGATGAAGGGCTTCAGCGCCTCCAGGGCGGATTTGGTAGGGGTGTAGATGTCCATGTCAAAGACGGCCAGCGCCACCATCGTCTCCGGGTGCTTGGCGAGGTAGTCCGGCAGCGTCACTGCGACATCGCCCTTGACCACCTCGTACTTCTTGATGTGGCCCAGGGGACTGAGCTGTTCCTGGAGGTCAAGGACCTGCGCCAGGTATGATTCGTAGCCCTCGGACAGCGAATAAGCGCCGTCGTGGCTACTCTCTCCGTCCTTGCCGGAGACGCCCACCAGGCCGCCGAAGGTATCGAAAGCCACTATCTTGCGAATCCGGTTAAAGGGCTCGAAGATGCCGCGCAGGGAGGAGAGCACCGCCGCGTTCTGCCCCCAGCGCGTGCCGAAGTCAAAGATCACGCCGTGGAGGTCCACCACCTTCTTGTACATTTCGTAGAAAAAGAGCAGCCGGGAAAGGTTCTTGCTGCTGAGATAGAGCCCCAGGTTGGCCAGCAATTCGCCGTCCGGGAGTGGGCTTTCCTTGAGCAGTGCCGTGAGCCGTGCCGCGGCGTCCAACTCCCCCTGGTCCTGGTGCAGGATCACTTCGTAGTCTTTATCCGTCATGCTGATATCCTACCACCCCGGCGGGTTTTGCGCCACGCCCATTCCATGCGGCCCACCGTCACCTCTCCCGGACAAAGGCGGTGCTGCGCCGCGTGATTTCCGCCCGGCCCAGGCCGGCGGCCTGACGCAGCGCGTCCCGCCCCCCGTAAAGCAGGAAGAAACGGTCCGGTATCGCCAGGCGGAGCAGGGGTTGAGTGAGCCCGTTGTCCGCCAGGAATTCGGCCAGCAAACTGCCCAGACCGCCGTTCACGGTATGCTCTTCCAGAGTGACGACCTTCGGCACCGCGCGCAGCAGTTCCAGCAGGACTTCCCGGTTTAATGGCTTGAGGCGGTAGAGGTCAATCACCCCGGCCCTGATGCCGGTCATGGCCAGCTCACGCGCCACCGCGACCGCCTCGTGCACCATGATGCCGGTGGCGATGATGACAGCGTCTTTACCCTGGCTGAGTTCCGCAATACCGGCGGAAAAATCCGCGCCCGGCGCGTAAAGCGCGGGGCGCGCCTCCCGGTCCAGGCGCAGGTATTTCGGGCCCGGCAACCGGTAAGTGATATCGGCGCAGGCGGCGGCGCAGACGCTATCGGCGGCGGAGAGGATGGTCATGCCGGGCAAGGTACGCATCACCGCGATGTCCTCGGTGGCCTGGTGCGTCGGCCCGGCGGTGCCGTAAGCGAAACCGGCGCCGACACCGACCGTGTTGACCGGCAGCGCCATCGAGGCAACGTCGATCTTCAGTTGCTCAAAGCAGCGCAGGGTGACGAAAGGGGCGATCGCGTAAAGGTAGGCGGTGCGCCCGTCGAGCGCCAGCCCGGCCGCGGTGCTGACCATGTTCTGTTCCGCGATGCCCATGTTGAAATACTGACGGGGCAGGTCCCGGCGAAAGCGGTCCAGGCTGGGGGCGCCAAAATCGTTGCTTAAAAGCACCACGCGGTCATCACGGCGCGCGATGTCATACAGTTCGCCGAAGAAGGCGTCCCGTGGCGCCGGTGCTGCGCTAGCCACGGTGGTTCACCGCCAGTTCCGCTCTGGCCCGGGCGATATCATCCCCCTGCGGCACCCTGGTATGCCATTCCGGCCTGCCTTCCATGAAGGAGACGCCCTTGCCTTTGACCGTTTCCGCGATGATCACCAACGGCCGCTTGGCGCGCCGCCGCCGCAGGCCGCCGAGCGCGCCCAATAGTTCCGGGAAGGCGTGGCCCGAGACCGTTTTCACCTGCCAGCCGAAGGCGTGCCACTTGCCGCCCAGCGGGTCCAGGGAGAGGTAATTCTCGGTATGGTCGGTGACGCTGAGGCCGTTACGGTCAACGATGGCCACCAGGTTGGAGAGGCGGTGCTGCGCCGCGAAGAGGGCGGCCTCCCAGACGGCGCCCTCCTGGCACTCCCCGTCACCGAGCAGGGCCACGTTGAGGCGGGGGCGTCCATCCAGCCGGGCGCTGAGCGCCAGACCGGAGGCGATACCGAGGCCATGACCCAGTGAGCCGGTGGTGGCCTCGATGCCCGGTATCTCAAAGTCCGGGTGTACCCCGAGGCGGCTCGAGGGCCCGCAGAATGAGGCCAGTTCCGCCGCCGGGAAGAAGCCGAGATCGGCCAGGATGGGGTAAAGAGAGAGGGCGCCGTGGCCCTTGCTGATGATGAAACGGTCGCGCTCCACCCAGTCCGGAGCGGCCGCGTCGAAGCGGAGGATACCGCCGTAATAGAGCGCCACTAAAATGTCCGCGCAGGAGAGGGAGGACGCCAGGTGCCCAGCATTCGTGGCGAGGCACATCTCCAGAAGTTCACGGCGCACCCAGCGCGCCTTCTCCGTGAGTTCGCCGGTGCCCAAGGTTTGTATGGCGCGTGATCTCATGTCAAGACTTCGGATCGTAATAGATGATCTGGCTGCCCGAGTCCTCAAATTCGAAGGGTACGATGAGGCGGCTGGTGAGGGTGGCCGCGATGGCCTCATGGTGCTCCGGCGCCGCGAACAGCACCAGGAAACCGCCGCCACCGGCGCCGAGCAGCTTGCCGCCTAAGGCCCCGGCACCCCGCGCCGCGTTGTAAATGCCGTCGATCTCCGGATTGGAAATGTTCGGCGTCAGGCCACGTTTCAGGAGCCAGCTATCATGCAGCAGGTCCCCGAAGGCGTCCAGGCTGCCGTCCCCTGACAATATCTGGAGCGCGGTGTCCACCATGGCCATGATCTCTTTCAGGTCCGTGCGCCGGTGCATGGTGCTGTTGACGTATTCCGCGGCCACCTCCGAAGCGGTGCGGGTGATGCCGGAATAAACCAGTAACATTTGCTGCTGCAAAGACTGCAGCCGGGTGGGACTGATCGTCACCGGGGTGACGTGGAAATGATCGTCTGGTGAGAAGTCAATGCGCTTCAGGCCCCCGAAGGTGGTCATGATCTGGTCCTGAGAGCCCACGTTTTCGTGGATAATGTCATGCTCAACATGTATCGCCTCGCGGGCCAGCGCCATCTTGGAGAGCATGTTGCCCTTCAGGGCGTGGAGCGCGTGCAGCAGGCCCACCGTGAAGGCGGAGCTGGAACCGAGGCCGGTGCGGGCCGGCAGGTCCCCGTCATGATGAATCTCCATGCCATCGCTGATACCGGTGTACTTCAGGCATTCCCTGACTGAGGGGTGCTTGATCTCGTCCACCGACATCGCCAGTTCAGCGGTGGAATAAACGATGCGGTGCTTGTGCTCGAAGAAGGGGGGCAGGTAGCGGCAGGAGATGTAGCAGTATTTATTGATGGTGGTGGCCAGTACCGCGCCGCCGTTCTTACGGTACCAGTCCGGATAGTCCGTACCGCCACCGAAAAATGACATGCGAAATGGGGTGCGACTGACAATCATAATACGTGCTCAAATGTTGGCATACTGCTGACGGCGGATCACCTGGAAGCCCTTGACCAGTTCCGTGATGCCGCCGCCCAGGGAGAATTCCGTTTTAAATCCGGTGGCCTCTATCTTGGCGTTACTGACGATGTAATCGCGCTTGTCCGGGTCCGTCCCCACCGCGGCCTCGGTGAAGTAAAAGTCCGGCAGTTGTTTCTTGATCTCCTCACAGAGCTCGCGTTTGGATAGGTTGGCGTCACTGAGGCCGACGTTATACGGCTCGCCCCGCAGCGCCTCGAAGTTGTCCAGGCAGTGGTCGAAGGCCCGCGCCACGTCCCTGACGTGGACGTAGTTGCGCTTCGCGTCCGCCTCGAAGAGCACCAGGAAGCGGTCATTCACGGCGCGGTATGTGAAATCATTGACCAGCAGGTCCAGCCTCATGCGGGGGCTGATGCCGAAGACAGTGGCCAAGCGTAAGGTGACGCTATTACCGGCGGCCAGGATTTCCCGCTCGATGTCAACCTTCAGCCGCCCGTAGAGTGAGACCGGGCGTAACGGCGTCTCCTCGGTGCAGTAAACGCCCTTTTCACCGACGCCGTAGCCGCTGTTGGTGGTGGGGAAGATGATTTTCTGCTCTGGACGGCGCAGTTCCAGGATGGTCATGATCGCATCATAGTTGGTGGTGCGCGCGCCAAGGGGATCCTGGTCACAGAGCGGCGCGCCTACCAGGCAGGCCAGCGGCAGTACCACGTCCACCCCGGAAAGGCTGGCGGCGATCAGGTCACGGTCACGGGCGTCACCACGGATGATGGTCAGGTTCGTGTCCTGACAGACGTCGAGCAGTGAGGTCTGCCTGTATCGGAAATTATCCAGCGCGATGACGCGGTGCCCGCGCGCCAGCAGGGAAGGCACCAGGATGGCCCCGATGTAACCGGCAGCGCCGGTGATCAGGATGTTCAAAGCGCTGCCTCCAGATTTTCAACATACCAGCGGTAGGTGGCGCGGATGCCGTCCTCAAACGAGGTGGCGGCCCGCCAACCTAAGCCGTTGATGCGGCTGGTGTCCAGATACTTCGCCGGGGCACCGTCAGGCATGGTGGTATCGAACAGTATATCACCTTCATAGCCCACCACGTCACGGATCAGCCCGCAGAGGTCACGAATCGTGAGCGCGGCGCCACAACCGATGTTGATCGGCCCGGGTTCGTCATAACGGCGCATCAGGAAGAGGCAGGCGTCCGCCAGGTCATCCGCGTAAAGCAGTTCCCGCTTCGGGGTGCCGCTGCCATAAGCGGTGACATGGGGCAGTTGGCCCACTTTGGCTTCGTGGCACTTGCGTATCAGGGCCGGTACCACGTGGGCCGTCTCGGGATTGAAATCATCCTCCGGGCCGTAATTGTCACCGGGGATGGCGCTGATGAAATTGGCCCCATACTGGCGGCGGTAGGACTCGCAAAGACTGGCCCCGGCGATCTTGGCGATGGCATAAGGCTCGGAGCTTGGTTCCAGCGGGCCGCTGAGCAGGTGCTCCTCACGCATCGGCTGGGGGCAAACCCGCGGGTACATGCAAGAACTGCCCAGCAGTAACAGCTTGCTGACGCCGCTCTCCCAGGCCGCCCGAATGACGTTGCATTCCGCCATCAGGTTGTCATAGATGAAATCCGCCGGGTAACGGCTATTGGCGATGATGGAACCGCTCCTCACCGAAGTCAGAAACACGAAGTCCGGCTTTTCGGCGCGGAATAACGAGAGGACAGCCTCCTGGCGGCACAAATCCAATTCGTCCCCGGTCCTCACCAGCAGGTTGCCGTAGCCGTCCGCGCGCAAGCGGCGCACCAGCGCGCCGCCGATCATATCGCCGTGCCCGGTGACGAATATCTTATCCGATTTGTTCATCTCGCGCCTGCCTCGCCCCGCGGTGACGGTGACGGCAGCGGTTGCGCCAGCACCCAGTCAACGGCTGCGGTCAGGTTCGCGGCCATATGGTCCGCGGCGTGTCCCGGTGGCGGCGGCGGGTAATTATTGGCCGGTTTTCCCGGCAGCCGCACGGTGTGACAACCGGCGCGGCGTCCGGCCTCGACGTCACTGACATTATCCCCGATGAAATAAGAGCGGCTCAAATCAAGGTCATAATCCGCCGCCGCCCGGAGCAACATCCCGGGCGCCGGTTTACGGCAGTCGCAGGGGCCGCTGAAATCCGGGTGATGGGGGCAGTAATAGAACCGTTCCAAATTGGCGCCACGGTGCGCCAGTTCGCCGCGAATGTACTCGTTGACCTGGCGCACCACGGCCTCACTCACAAGCCCTCTGGCGACGCCGGACTGGTTGGTGATACCGATCACCCGGAACCCGGTCTCAGAAAGTCTCTTGACGGCGGCGGCGGCCCGCGGCAGGAGCTTCACCCCGGCCACGTTATCAAGGTATGGCATGTCCTCAATGATGGTGCCGTCCCGATCCAGAAATACTGCGGTTCGCAAAATGCAGTTATCGCTCCTATAGATTCCCGAAGAGTTCGGTTTCCACCATTTCACAGATGACGTGGATGATGGCGATATGCGCTTCCTGCACCCTGGCGGTGACAGTCGCGGGCACCGCGATGACGAGGTCGGCGGTTCCTGTCAGCTCTTTTTCGGCGGCACCGGTAAGGAGTAGTGTGTTGGCCCCATTGAGCCTCGCTGCCTGAAGTCCCTGTGTCACGTTGGCGGAAGCGCCGCTGGTGCTGATACCGATAGCGACGTCACCGGCATTGACCAGCGCCTCCACCTGGCGGCGGTAGACCTGGCTGAAATCAAGGTCATTGGCGACGGCAGTGATCACCGCGGGGTTGGCGCTGAGTGCGATCGCCGCCAGCGCGGGACGGTCCATTTGGAAGCGCCCGATCAGTTCCGCCACCAGGTGCAGGGCGTCTGTGGCGCTGCCGCCATTGCCAAAGGCGACCACTTTACCCTCCTCACGGTAAGCACTGACAATGGTCCCCACCGCCGCTTCGATGGCCGCGGGCAGGGTAGCGGCGGCGCCGCTCAGCACACCCGCGCTCTGGTTCAATATGTCCGCAATTCGTTGACGCATCTGCTGCTCTGTTACCCGCCCCGGGCCACCGCCCAATTAAATCACAACCAGCCTAGAGGTTCCAGTAATGGGCACCCAGTTTCTCGGCGGCGCCGCGGTCAAACATACCCGGGACGTCGATCAGCACCGGGGGCTGGTCCATGATGCTGATCACGGTCTCCAGTCCAATACCCGCGAAGGCGCTGTGCGGCACCGCCAGGATGACGCAACTGACGGGCCCGTTCTTCTTCGAGAAATCATAGGCCCCGATGCCGAATTCCGCCTCAATACCGTTCAGCAGAGGGTCATAACCGACGACTTCAACGTCATATTCATGGAGTGCCCGGACAATCTCCAGCGAGGGGCTTTCACGGGTGTCCGGAACGTCCTTTTTGTACGTCAACCCCAGTACCAGCACGCGGCACTTCTGGAGGTCTTTACCGGCGCGGTTCAAGAGCTTGATGGTGGTCTGGGCGACGTGGTTCGGGATGTAATCATTGACCGCCCGGCCCGCCAGGATCACCTGCGGGTGATAGCCTATCTCTTTGGCCTTGCTCACCAGGTAGTAGGGGTCCACAGGGATGCAGTGCCCGCCCACCATACCGGGGTAAAACTTGTGGAAGTTCCACTTGGTGCCCGCCGTCGCCAGCACGTCCTGGGTGTCGATGCCGAGCTTTTCGAAGATCATCGTGAATTCGTTCAAGAGCGCGATGTTGAGGTCTCGCTGGATGTTCTCGATGATTTTGGCGGCCTCGGCGGTCTTGATGCTTCTGGCCTTGAATACGGTGGGCACGATCTGGAGGTAGAGCGCGGCCACCTTCTCCAAGGCTTCGTCGTCGACGGCGGCCACCACCTTGGTGATCTTGTCCAGCGTGTGCTCATCGTCACCGGGGTTGATACGCTCCGGCGAGTAGCCCACCAGGAAGTCCACCCCACACCGCTTGCCCGATTGCTCCAAAGTGGGGATCACCAATTCCTCGGTGACGCCGGGGTAGACGGTTGATTCCAGGATCACCACGCAGCCCGGTTTTAGGTGGCTTGCCGCCGTCTCGGTGGCGCTGGTGACAAAAGAAAGATCAGGCTCCTTGTGCTTGTTCACCGGCGTCGGCACCGCGATGATGATAAAATCGGCGGCCTCGATCCGCGCCGGGTCATCGGTGAATTCGATGGCGTCAGTGTGGCCCTCTTGCCGCAGGTGCTGTAATTTGTCCCGGTCCACGTCAAAGCCGATGACCCGGCATTTCAACGAGAATTCCAGCGCCAGCGGCAGACCAACGTAGCCGAGCCCCATCACGCAGACGGTTTGGTACTGAAAATCCTGGCCCATCAGGTCATACTCCTTACGGTTTCGGTGATTCCGTTTTCCAGGGTGTATTCGGGGTGAAAACCGAAACCGCCCGCCTTTGAGATGTCGGCCAGGCTGTCCCGGACATCTCCCGCCCTGTTGTCCGCGTGGTTCACGGTATACGGCGCCCCCAGGCTGGTGGCCACCATCTGCGCCAGTTCGTTGATCGAGACACGCCGGCCCCCGGCCACGTTGTAGATACCCTGGGCGTCACTTTCGGCGGCCTTGATGTTCGCCTGTACCACGTCCTTGACAAAGGTGAAGTCCCGGGTCTGGGCGCCGTCCCCGAAGATAGTCACCGGCTGACCGGCCCGCATGCGGCTGATGAAGAGAGGAATGACGGCCGCATATTCGGAGTTAGGGTCCTGCCTGGGGCCAAAAACGTTGAAGTAGCGCAGGCAGGCGGTGGGCAGGCCGTATACACGGCTGAAGACCTGGCAGTAGTACTCGCCGGCGACCTTGGTCACGGCATAGGGGGACTGCGGATTATTCATCATCAATTCGTGTTTGGGCAGCACCGGCGTGTCACCATAGATTGATGATGACGAAGCGAATACCACCTTTTCCACCCCGGAATCCCTGGCGGCCAGCAGCACGTTCAGGGTCCCCTGAATGTTGACCAGGTTGCTTTGGAATGGGTCCGCCACGGAACGTGGCACGCTTGGCAGGGCCGCCTGGTGGAAGACGAAACGCACGCCCTCGAAGTGAGGGCGTAGCGCCTCCAAATCCGTGATGCTGAGGCGCTCCGTTCTCAGCCCGCCCGGGCCCGAGAGGCCGGACAGGTTCTGCTCCCGTCCGGTGGAGAAATCATCGATCACAGTCACACGATGGCCCCTGGCC
>CAZPSW010000015.1:5530-14434 GCA_964589255.1 uncultured Dehalococcoidales bacterium | reverse complement strand
TAGTGTATTAATGTCTTGAGGGTAACCAGCCGCACGAAAATATACATTTCCGACCTCGCGTACGTGAAGGACGGGAGTTTTGAAACCCCGACCCCGCTGAATGCCGCCTATGCCGCGAATCCTGACGTTCCGATTATCGTTATCCTAATGATTGATAGCCAAATGATTACAAACCAGGGCGAATGAAACACTTTGGGATAAGTATCGCCAATTATTTCTCGCGAGCATTCCATTCTGTGCAGATAATCATCGTAGGATCTGAATCCCGGAAACTTGTGTAGGTTTAGGAACACCCATACCATAACCGAGAGGAGCATTAGCAATAAAATGGCAGCCACAACATATACTTACCATTCTAATGGAATCTGATCGACCCTGGTTATTGGGATAAATTCTCAAGTGTCACTTGCTGTCGTTTTCAATCACTTTCGCCAATTCGCCCGCAGTGTACCAGTCGCCACCGTAATAGTATACCTCTTGACAAGAGGGGAGGGGCCGTAAGCCCCTTAAAGAATAACCGCGTCCTTCCGCAGCTAAAACGGGGCTCAAGTGGCGTCGCCACCGGAGGTCAGTCCTCTTCGTAGTACGGGCCCAACACCTCTTTCATCGAGGAGGTCGGTACCAGGAAGCCCTGCTCCGAAACGTCCTGGTGGTAGTTGCGCAGCCGGTCCAGCACCTGGCGCAGATTGATCGCCCAGCCGACGCCGAGAAGGGTGGGCATGAAGACCCGCGTGTCGTGAGGGTTCCAAGAGCGGCTCATCAGCCGTTCCAGGCTGGGAGCGCGGAAGTCATAGGGCACCTTCTCGAAGACGGTGCCGTGCCAGCGCCGTTCCGCCGGGGGTTTTTCCAGTTCGTGACCCAGCGCGGCGACCACCAGTGTGATACCCACCACCATGCCGATCTTTGAAACCGTGATGCTCATAACCTCCCCATTTTCAAACACGGCGCGCCGCTTGTCAAGGTGTCTGGCCGCCGGTATAGCAGTTCCGCTGCTTATCTCGTATAATGGTAGTATCACCGCCGCGGAGCACTTATGACAGAGATTACCGAAATCGGCACCCGCCTGGCCGATATCCTGAAAAAACAACTGGTGGACTTCATTGAAGCCCACCTCGAAGAGAGCCGCACTTCTCACCTCTCCTACCGCGGGCGGGAGCTGGAATCGATCGGCCGCACCCAATCCTTGGGCGGCAACGTGCGCGCCATGGTGCGCGGAGCCTGGGGGTTCGCCAGCTTCAACGATATGACGGACCTGGAGACCCGCGTCAGCGCCGCGGTGAAGATGGCCGAGTTCGCGGGGCAGTCCGTGACGCGGCTGGCGGATGCCGCGATGGTCGTGGATCGGGTGCCGGTGGAGGTCAACCGCCTGGCGGTGGACCTGACGCTGGCGGACAAGAAAGCCGTGATCGACGAATACCAGGAGGTCCTCTGGGCGGTGCCGGGCATCCGAACCTCGGTAATTGGCTACGGGGACGGCCACCGGCATTCCATTTATGTCAACTCGCTGGGGAGTTACATCGATCAGGAGCGTGCCGATGTGACCCTGCGCGTGGCCGCCATCGCCAACGCCGACGGAGAAGTGCAGCAAGCGGGCATCAGCCTCGGCGGCAACGGTGATTTCGCGGTGGTGCGGGGCCGCCATGATGATGTTTCGGCAGTGGCGCGCCGCGCGGTGGCGCTGCTCCAGGCGCCGAAGCTTTCCGGCGGGGTTTACACCGTGGTGCTGGACCCGGTGCTGGCCGGCGTCTTCACGCACGAGGCCTTCGGCCACCTTTCGGAATCCGATTTCATCTACGAAAACGAGCGCCTGCGTGAGGTGATGACGCTGGGCAAGCAATTCGGCAGCCCGGAGCTGAACATCGTCGACGGGGCCGCGCTGCCGGGCCTGCGCGGCAGTTATAAATACGACGATGAGGGTACCCCCGCCACCAAAACCGATCTCATCCGTGGCGGCAAACTGGTGGGACGGCTGCATTCGCGGGAGACCGCTGCCCGCATGGGCGAGGCGCCCACCGGCAACGCCCGCGCGATGAACTACCGCCACGCCCCCATCGTGCGCATGACGAACACCTACATTGAGCCGGGCAGCGCCACCCTTGACGACCTCGTTGCCGGGGTCAAGGACGGCGTCTACGCCAAGAACTGGTACGGCGGCACCACCTCGATGGAGATGTTCACCTTCTCCGCCGGGGAGGCCTACCGCATCCAGAACGGACGCATCGGAGAGATGGTACGCCCGGTGACGCTCTCCGGCAACGTCTTCCAGACATTACAGAACCTGGACGGCATCGCCGCTGACCTGGAGATGAACGAGGGCGGCGGCTGCGGCAAGGCGGGCCAGGCGCCGTTACCGGTCTCCAACGGCAGCCCTCACATCCGCATTCAAAACTGCCTGGTGGGGGGCAAATGATGGAAGAGATCATCGCCCGCGCCAGGCGCGACGCCGATGCCGCTGAGGTATTCTACGTCTCCTCCGAAGAGATGCCGGTGCAATTCGAGGCCAACCGGTTGAAAAGCATCCAGAGCAAGCAGAGCACCAGCGTTTCCCTGCGCCTGATCAAGGACGGCCGCATCGGCTACGCCGCCACCAACCAGGTACAGGACGTGGAGCACCTGGTGGCGATGGCGCTGGAGACGGCCCACTTCGGCCAGGTGGCCCGCTTCAAATTCCCCGGCCCGGAGGCCTATCCCGAGGTGGCCACCTATAACGAGGCCACCGCCGCGGTGACGCTGGCGACGATGGTGGACCTGGGTCAGGAAATGATAGAACGCGTGCGCAGCCGTTATGACGAGGTCTCCTGCGAGGCCCAGGTGGACCGCACCCTACTGCGCGTTCAGGGGCTCAACTCAAACGGCGGCCAGGCGGACTACCGCCTGAGCTCATTCTCGCTGGCGCTGGAGGGCACCCGGGTGCGGGACACCGACATGTTATTCGTCGGTGACGGCATCACTTCCTGCCAGCCCCTGCTTGATGTCAGCGAGGTCACGGATAAAGTGCTGCGCCAGCTGGAACTGGCCGAAAAACAGGCGATGACGGGTCGCCGCCCGCTGCCCGTCATCTTCACCCCCAGCGGCATCGCCAGCGCCCTGGTTTCGCCGCTGATGGCCGCCTTCAACGGCAAACTGGTGCTCGAGGGGGCGTCACCGCTGGCGGGACAGATCGGCGCCAAACTATTCGACGAAAAGATTTCCCTGAGCGATGACCCGCTTCAGGAATACCGGCCCCACAGCCGCCCCTGTGACGACGAATGCGTGTCCAGCCGCCGCACCCCACTGATCAACCGCGGTACCGTGGAGGCATTCCTTTATGACCTGCAAACGGCGGCCCTGGCCGGCACCGTCAGCACCGGCAGCGGCAACCGCGGGCGCGGCGGCCTGCCGGCACCGGCACCGGGCGCTTTCGTCATCGAGCCGGGCGATGTCTCACTGGAGGAGATGATCGCGGACATGCGCCAGGGCATAGTCATTGAGCAGATGATGGGCGCGGACCAGACCAATATCCTGGGTGGCGATTTCAGCGGCAACGTATTGCTCGGCTACAAGGTCGAGGTCGGCGAGATTGTGGGTCGGGTGAAGAACGTGATGGCCAGCGGCAACGTCTATGACCTGCTGCGCAACGTCACCGCGGTGGGCAGTGACACCCGCTGGGTGGGCGGTTTTCTGAAGACGCCGTCCCTTTATTTCCCCAAACTCTCGGTGGCCGCCGTTTAGCCGCCGCGGAGGACACGGTGATCAGAAAGAAGCAGCAGCCTGATAATCCAATCCGCCTCAGCGCCCGGCCCAAGCTGAAGGCACCCATCCTGCTGGCCGCCTGGCCCGGCGTGGGCAACGTGGCCGTGATCGTGGCGCGGCAGTTGCTGGCGCACCTGCCCTTCAAGGACCTGGGACGCATCGAGGCGAGCTTCTTCTTTGACCCCATCGGCGTCATCGTGCGCGGTGACGTGGTTGAGGAGCCACAGCTCCCGGAAAGTCGATTCTATTACTGGAAGAACCCGGATGGGGAGCATGACATCATCCTCTTCATCGGGGACGACCAGCCGTCCACCGGCAGCTACGAAATGGCCACCGCGGTGGTTGATCTGGCGACCCGCTTCCAGGTCTGGCGCATCCTCACTTTCGCCGCCGCGCTGACACGCATCCACCACGCCGAGCCTTCCCGCGTCTGGGGCGTGGCCACCAGCCGCGCGCTGACCCGTGAACTCCGCCGCTATGACATCCTGCGCCAGGGCAATCTCCAGATCGCAGGGCTCAACGGCCTGCTGCTCGGGGTGGCCAAGGAACGCAGCGTGCCCGGTATCTGCCTGCTCGGCGAGGTGCCCAACTACACCACCCGCATCCAGAACCCGATGGCGGCGCTGGCCATCATGCGCACGCTGGGGTTCTACCTCGGTATCAGCGTGGACCTCTCGGACCTGATGGCGCAGGCGGTGGAAATGCGCGAACGCATGAAGGAAATGGCGGCGCGCGCCATGGAAGAGTACATCGATTATTTCACGACGCCGATCTGGGAATCCGGCAGCGGCGAGGAAGATGAAGAGGACGAAGAGGACGACGAGGATTAGCAACGGGGGCGACCGCTGATGGAGACGCCGGTTGAAGTCCTCGCGCGGCTGGTGGCGCCGGACGCGCCGCTGGTCAACGCCGCGCTGTCCCGGCTCTCCCACCTGAGCCGCGCCGAGGCGCTGTCGCTGGCCGACGCCTGGGCGGAACTGGCGCCGCAGCGCCGCCTGGAGGTGGCCACCCGGATACAGGAACTGGCCGAGGACGACGCCCAGCTTGATTTCGAGACCGTCTTCCGGGAGCGCCTCGAGGACACCGATGCCGGGGTCCGCTCGCTGGCCGTCAGCGGCCTCTGGGAATGCCGTGACCCCTCGCTGATCGGGGTCCTCACCGGACTGGTCCGTGAGGACCCGTCCGAGGACGTGCAGGCCGCCGCCGCCCAGGCCCTGGGTGGCTTCACCCTGCTGGTGGCGCTGGGGGAGATACGCGCCGTCTACCGGGAGCGCCTCGCCGAAACCCTGCTCACCGTGTTTGATGACGACACCCGCGCGCTGTCGGTGCGGGGGCGGGCACTGGAGGCGGTGGCGCCACTGGACCTGCCCGAAGTCGGGGACGCCATCAGCCGCGCCTACGGAGACATCGAACCGGAGCTCAAGATCAGCGCCCTCTACGCCATGGGCGCCAACTGCGAAACGGTCTGGGTGGAGACGTTGCTCGACGAGATTGACGACCCGGACCCGCGGGTGCGCTACGAAGCCACCACCGCGTTGGGGAACATCGGTCAGCCCGAGACGGTGACCGCGCTGCATGCCCGGCTCACCGACATTGACCTCGAGGTGCGCCTGGCGGCGATCGCCGCGCTGGGCAAGATCGGTGGCGGCGAAGCGCGTAAAATGCTGCGTGCCCACCGCGCCGAGGACGCCGCCACCACCGAGGCGGTGGCGGCGTCCCTGGACGAGATTGACCCCGCTGGCGACCCGCGGCACCTGGAGTTCTGAGATGATGCGGGGGGAACGGGTTATGCTGCGCGGGAAAATCCCGGCAGACGCGGCACTGGATTACGCCTGGCAAACCGATGCCGAACTGGCCCGGCTTGACGCCTGCCCGGTGATCAGCATGAGCTTTGATGAATATTCGCGGGAGTACGCGCGCACCATCAGGGACCCCTCCCCGCGGCGGCGCATGTACGCGGTGGAGACGCCGCAGGGGCGTCACATCGGCAACTGCGTCTACCACGAGACGGAGGCCGGCGCGGACGCCACCGAGATCGGCATCATGATCGGGGAAAAGGACTGCTGGGACCTGGGTTACGGGCGGGACGCGGTGTGTGCTCTGGTGGCACACATCTTCACGGAGCGGGACTTCAACCGCATCGTTTTGAAGACGCTGGCCTGGAACCGGCGCGCCCTGCGCTGCTTCAACGGTTGCGGTTTCACGGAGTACCGCCGTTACCCGGTGGACGGCTATGACTTCGTCTTCATGGAACTGCCGCGGCGCACCTGGGAAGCGTCCCATGAACCCGCGGCTTGACAGCCCAGATACTTTATGGTAACCTCTAAGAGAGGTAAAACGATGCAAACCGGCACCCATATTTATTATTACTTTTCGTTTAACTGGCGCTTTATCAGCGCCTGGGAGGGGTTTGCCGCTTAACCGCCGTGGATTATCACAACAACAAGAGCAAAAGACCCTTCCAGGTGAAGGGTCTTTTTTGTTACCGTAGATTTGGAGGACAGCAATGATTATCATGAACAGTAACGCCACCGACGTGGAAGTTGAAAACGTAATCAAGGAAATCCGGCAGTTGCGCCTGAAGCCGGACCTCAGCCGGGGCCGCCACCGCACCCTGATTGGCGTCATCGGGGATGAATCCAAGCTTGATTTCGCCCACCTGGAAGCGATGCCCGGCGTCAAGGAGGCGATCAACATCGAGACGCCTTACAAGATCATCAGCCGTGAATTCGGCCGCCGCACCGGCATGACGCGCCACCAGCGTTTGGTCACGGTGGGGGACATCGAGATCGGCGCGGACGAACCTATCTTCATCGCCGGGCCCTGCGCGGTGGAAAGCCGGGAACAGGTGATGACCATCGCCGAAGGTTCCAAAAAGGCCGGTGCCCATATCCTGCGGGGCGGCATCTTCAAGCCCCGCTCCTCGGCCCATTCGTTCCAGGGGTTGGGCAGCGGTGGTGAGGAAGACGTGCGCGCCGCGCTCGGCTGGCTGCGTGAGGCCGGTGACACCTTCGGTATGCCCGTCATCTCCGAGGTACGCGGGGAATCCCAGGTGGACATCCTCACAGAGTACGTCGACATCCTCCAGGTCGGCTCCCGCAACATGTACAACCAGGACCTCTTGGGCCGCGCTGGGGCCACCGGCAAACCGGTTTTGCTGAAGCGCCATTTCGGGGCCGGTATTGAGGAATTCCTCTCCTTCGCGGAATACATCGCGGTGGAGGGCAACCGCAACATCATCATGTGCGAACGCGGCGTCATCCCGGTGGGCAAGGGCAAGGGCTTCACGCGCTACCTGCTGGACCTCCAGGCGGTGCCCGTGATCCAGGCGGAGGTCTACCTGCCGGTGATGGTGGACCCATCACACGCTGCGGGCCGCCGGGACCTGATCCACAGCATGAGTTGCGCCGCCATCGCCGCCGGTGCCGCCGGGTTGATGATCGAGACGCACCACAACCCCGCCGAGGCCTGGGTGGACGGCGCGCATTGCATCACGCCGGAGGAATTGGGACGCACCATCGAATCATGCAAGCGCATCTACGCCGAGGTACATGCCACCGCGGCCACCGAGGTGTCCTGATGACGCCCCACGTGATACCGGTCAAATTCAACGCGGAGAAGAGTTTTGAGATCACGGTGGGCCGGGGTATCATGCCTGACCTGCCGTCCCTGGTGGAGCTGAAGCGCTACAGCCGTGCCGTGATCGTCGGTGATGCCTCCACACTCGATCTTTTTGAGGGTGGGGTGCGTACCGCGCTGACGGCGGCGGGGCTGCCGGTGGATGTTTTCCGCCTGGCGCCGGGCGAGGTCTCGAAGTCACTGGACGAGGTGGCGCGGGCGTACTACGCCCTGATGGACCTCGGGCTGGACCGGGACGGGCTGCTCTGCGCCCTCGGTGGCGGCGTCACCGGTGATGTCACCGGTTTCATCGCGGCCACCTACCTGCGGGGCCTGGATTTTATCCAGATACCGACCACCTTGCTGGCCCAGGTGGACTCCGCCATCGGCGGCAAGACCGGCGTCAACCTAGCCGAGAAGAAGAACGTCATCGGCAGCTTTTACCAGCCACGGGCGATCGTGGCGGACACCGCCTGCCTTGATTCGCTGCCCGCGGTGGAGATGCGCAGCGGCAGCACCGAAGTGATAAAATACGGGCTGGCGATGGACGCCGGATTGTTCCAGATGATCAGAGACCGAAAAAAAGGTGAATTCAGCCGTGAGGAACTGCCGGCAGTGGTGGCGCGCTGCGCCGCGCTCAAGGCGGACGTGGTGGCCCGTGACGAGACGGACCGCAGCGGCCTGCGCGCGATCCTGAATTTCGGGCATACGGTGGGCCACGCGGTGGAAGCGGCCACCGGGCTCCAAACGCTCCGCCACGGCGAAGCGGTCAGCCTGGGGATGGTGGCCGCCACCGACATCAGCGTACGGCAGGGACTGGTTCCCACCGAGACCACGCGGGCGGTCAGCGACGTGCTCGAATTGTTCGGGCTGCCCACGGCCTGCCCGGAACTGTCCCCGGAGAGCATCGAAAGCGCGCTGCGATTTGACAAAAAGGTCAGCGCCGGGGAGATCAACTGGGTGCTGCTTAAGGGCATTGGCCGCGGCGTCACCGGGCGTCACGCGGAACCGACCCTGGTACGTCAGGTGCTTGAGGAGATGTGCCGGTGAAACTGCTGCTCATCAACGGGCCCAATTTAAACCGGCTGGGGCAACGTGACCAGGCGCAGTACGGCAGCCGCACACTGGCCCAAATCGAGAGCACCGTGCGGGAGCAGGCCGCCGCGCGCGGTTTCGAGGTGGTGGCGATGCAGTCCAACCACGAAGGCGCCCTGATCGATTTCATCCAGGCGCAGGCCGCGGACGCCGCCGGTATCTTAATTAATCCCGGTGCGCTGACGCATTACGGCTACTCACTGCGGGACGCCATTGAGGACAGCCGTCTGCCGGCGGTTGAGGTGCACCTCTCGGACATTTTTGCCCGGGAGGAGTGGCGGCGGCATTCGGTGATCCGCGAGGTCTGCATTGACCAGATAGCGGGCCAGCGGGAAAAGAGCTATGAAACCGGCCTGGCGCGCCTGATTTCGCACCTCAAAGGGGCCGCGGCGTGAAACTGAAATTCCAGCCGGGTGCGACCGGCGGCGGCGTCACCGCGCCGCCGTCGAAGAGCTACAG
>CAZPSW010000015.1:3291-5520 GCA_964589255.1 uncultured Dehalococcoidales bacterium | reverse complement strand
CGCGCTGATCCTGGCGGCGCTGGCCGATGGTGAGAGCGCACTGCGCCATATCCTGGTCTCCGACGATACGCGTCACACGCTCAAGGTGCTTAGTACTCTGGGCGTGAAGCACCGGCTCTACGGTGACACCCTACGCGTCAGCGGTAGCGGCGGCAGCTTCAAAGTAGCCGACGGCGAGTCAACCATCGCGGTGGGTAATTCCGGCTCCACGGTGCGCCTGGCGGGGCCGCTGGCGGCACTGAGCGATGGCAAAATTACTTTCGATGGGGACACGGCACTACGGCGCCGTCCGGTGCGCGACCTCACCGATGGGCTCGACGCGCTCGGCATCGAGGCGCACTCCATCAACGGTGACGGCTGCCCACCGCTGACGGTCGGCGGCGGCCTTCTGCGCGGCGGCCACGTCAGCGTCAGCGGCGAGACCAGTTCGCAACATATTTCCGGCCTGCTGCTGGTGGCCCCTTACGCCGCGGACGACGTCACCATCAGCGTCCGGGGGGAACTGCATTCCCGGCCCTACGTGAAGATTACCATTGACGCCATGCGCGCCTTCGGCGGCGAAGTAACCTGCACCGATGGGAACCGGTTCACCGTCACCGCGGGTAAGACCTATGCGGGCCGGGACTACACCGTCGAGGGTGACTTCTCCGGGGCGGCCTTCTGCCTGGCGCTGGGGGCCAGCGGTGGGCGGCCGGTGACGGTGCGTGGCCTGAACTCAGGCTCCTGCCAGGGTGACCGGCACTTCGCGGACATCCTGCGCTCCATGGGCGCCGATGTCAATATCACCACTGACGCGGTCACCGTGAGCCGTAGGCAACCGCTTCAGGGCATCAGCATCGACATGGGGGATTACCCGGACGTGGTGCAGCCGCTGGCGGTGGTGGCAGCGGTCGCCCAGGGACGCACGCAAATCAGCAACATCGGTCACCTAATCTACAAGGAAACGGACCGTATCAACCACACCGCCGCGGAACTGCGTAAAATGGGCATTGAGGTGGCGGTCACCGCGGACAGCCTCACCATCAGCGGCGGGCAGCCCCGTGGCGCCAGCGTCGAGGCGCACCATGACCACCGCATGGCGATGAGCCTGGCGGTGCTGGCCATCTGCGCCACGGGGGAGACGCTGCTCAGCGGTGCCGAGGCGGTGAGCAAGTCATACCCCGATTTCTTTGATGATTTGAAGGCGCTGGGCGCGGTATTCGAGGTGTGCCCGTGAACATCGTATTGATAGGCATGCGCGGCGCCGGAAAAAGCCACCTCGGACGGTTGCTGGCGGCGCGCCTGGGACGGGAATTCGTTGACCTTGACGTGCTCATCACGGCACGCGCCGGGCAGACGGTGTCTGAAATCGTGGCAGCCAGCGGCTGGCCCGGCTTCCGGGACCTCGAGGCCGCCGTCACCAGCGAGGTCGCGGCGCGGGACAACCTGGTCATCGCCACCGGTGGCGGCATTGTCTGCGCAGAGGAAAACACCCGCGCCCTGAAAAGAAACGGTACCCTGGTCTGGCTGCGGGCGGACGCCGCGACGCTGCTGAAACGCGCCGGCGGTGACGCCAACCGCCCGCCGCTGTCCGGGGAGTCCCCGGCGGCGGAGATGCGCGCTGTGCTGGCGGAGCGGACCCCGCTTTACACCGCCGCCGCTGACCTGGAAATCGATACGATGACCGATAAACCCGCCCGGATCACGGCCCAGCTGGCGGCCCGTTTCGCCGAGGGAGCCGGTTGTGATTAATACCGCTACCACCGTTTGCGGCGTCATCGGGGACCCGGTGGCGCATTCGCTGTCCCCGCTGGTGCACAACGCGGGTTACCGCGCGCTGGGGCTGGATTTCGTTTACCTGGCCTGGCGAGTCACGGACCTGGCCGCCGCCGTAAACGGCATGCGCGGCATGGGAATGCGTGGTCTCAGTGTGACGCTGCCGCATAAGGTGGCCGCGGTGGATTTGGTGGACGCGGTGGATGAAGCGGTAACCGCCACCGGCGCGCTGAATACCATCGTCAACGATGGGGATAAACTCACCGGCCACAGCACCGACGGCGAGGCCGCGCGGCGCGCCCTGCTGGAGAAAACCGAGGTAGCGGGCAAAGAGGCGGTCATCATCGGGGCCGGGGGCAGCGCCCTCTGCATCGCCCACGCCCTCAAAGAAGCCGGGGCGCGTTTGACGGTACTGAACCGCACCGCGGCACGCGCCGCGGCGCTGGCGCAGCGCGTCGGGGCGGCCGCCCACGG
>CAZPSW010000015.1:0-3281 GCA_964589255.1 uncultured Dehalococcoidales bacterium | reverse complement strand
CCACGGTGACCTGTCACGGCTGGAGCAGCTAGGCGCCGCCGATATTATCGTTAACGCCACCTCGGCGGGCATGTGGCCCGCCGTCGACACGATGCCGCTGCCGGACCCGCCGTTCCGGGCCGGACAAACGATCTTTGACGCCGTTTACAACCCGCTGCAAACGAAATTCCTGGCGCGGGCGCGGGCCGCCGGCGCGCAGACGGTGCCCGGCCATCGTATGTTCCTCTTCCAGGCGGCGGCCCAGTTCCAACTGTTCACCGGGCAAGAAGCGCCGCTGGAAGAGATGCAGCGCGTACTGCTGGAGGCACTAAAAGGAGACGCCAATGCTTGAGTTTATGACCGCCGGAGAATCACATGGGCCAGCCTGCGTGGCCATCATCGAGGGCATGGTGGCGGGGCTTGGGATGAGCGCGGCAGAGATCAATGCCGACCTCGCCAAACGCCGTTCCGACTACGGGCGCGGCGGGCGCGGCGCGCTGGAACCGGATGAAGTGGAGATACTGGCCGGGATACGCCACGGTCTGACATTGGGCAGCCCCATCGCATTACAGGTAAAGAACCGGGACCATGCCAATTGGGCCGAGGTCATGGGCGCGGCGCCGCTGGCGAAAAAGACACCGCCGCTGACGCGCCCGCGTCCGGGCCACGCGGACCTGGCCGGGGCGTTGAAATACGATCAGCAGGACGTGCGCAATGTGCTGGAACGCGCCAGCGCCCGGGAGACCGTCTCCCGCGTCATGGCCGGGGCCGTGGCGCGGCGCCTATTGCTGGAATTCGGCATCCGGGTGGCCAGCCACACGCGGCAGATCGGCGATGTCAGCGCGTTGGCGACGGCCGGTGATTTTACGGAGATGGAACAGGTCTTCAGCAGTGACCCCGACACCCGCTGCCTGGATAAAAGTGCCGCCGCGGCGATGCGCGCCCTGATCGACCGCGCCCGCGACCAAGGGGACACCCTGGGCGGTATGCTCGAGGTGGTGGCGCAGGGAGTACCGCCGGGCCTGGGCAGCGTGATGCACTACGAACGCCGCCTCGACGGACGACTGGCGCAGGCCCTGACGAGCATTCCATCGGTGAAGGCGGTGGCCATTGGTGACGGCATCAGCGCCGCCGCCGCGCGCGGTTCGGACTTCGTCGACGAACTGCGGGTGGGCATCTCTGGAATCAATCGCGAAAGCAACCACGCCGGTGGCATTGAGGGCGGCATGTCTAACGGCGCACCCGTGGTCTGCCGCGTCTACCTGAAACCGATCGCCACCCTGGGCCGGCCCGCCGCCAGCATTGACCTGGCCAGCGGCCAGGCGGCAGAGGCCAATGCGGAACGGTCCGACGTCTGCGTGGTGCCGCGCGCCGGTGCGGTGGCCGAAGCGATGACCTGCTTCACCCTGGCCCGCGCCCTGCTGCAAAAATTCGGCGGGGACTCCCTGGATCAGACCCGGGCCGGTCACGCCGCCTACTTGAAAACGCTAAAGAAGCGCGGCTTCTAATCCCGCCGCTGGCGCAAATAGTCCACCGCCCAGGTGATGGCCTCTTCGTGGTCCAGGTCGAGCATGATGTCCGGCGTCACGCCCTGCCCCTCGATGTGCTCCAGGCCGGCGGTGAGCCAGCGTGAAACGGAGACGTAGAGCCCGCTGCCATCGCGCAGGGGGTAGAGACGGTTGACGCTGCCCTTGCCGAAGGTGGTATTGCCCGCCACCTTGGCGCGGTCATAGTATTGCAAGTAGCCCGCCAGTACCTCGCCGCCGCTGGCGGTAAACTCGTTCACCAGCACGATCAGCGGTAAATCCGTGACGCGGTTACCGGCCACCGCCGGTAACTCGGTACGTTGGCCGTCCTTTTCCTCAACGATCAGCACGATGCCGTCGCGGTGGAACCGGCTGGCCGTGTCCACCACGCTGGAGACGATACCGCCAGGATTGTTCTGCAAATCCAGGATAATACTCTCCGCGTCGCTGCGGCGGATCTCTCTGAGGGCATCCACCAGTTCCCCGCCGGTGCGCTGCGTGAAACGCGATATCCGCAGATAGGCGATGGTGTCCGTCTCCATCTCCCAGATGACGCTGGGAATCTCCACCTGGGCGCGGATCACGGTGATCTCCACCGTCTCCGTGTCCCCTTTATGGAGCACGCGCAGAGTCACCGATGTACCCTCCGGACCGCGGACTTTCAGGATTGCCTCAATATAGCTCATCTCGGAGACGAGCAGCCCATCCACCGCCACGACCTCATCCCCGGCTCGGATGCCGGCCAACTGCGCGGGCATCCCGCGGTGCGGCTCCACGATGATGAGCTTGTCGTCTCGGTTGCTCACGGTGGCCCCGATGCCGCTGATGCGGCCCGCCGAGGAGCCGAGGCTGATCTCCCGCTCGTCGGGGTCGAGGAAGGCGCCATAGGGGTCGTCGATCTGCTCGATCATGGCGCGAATGACCGCCTGGCTCAGGGCGTCGGGGTCGATATCATCGCGCCCCACGTAATGCTCCGTGATCACAGACCAGGCCTCGTTGACACGGTTCAGGTAGACATCGCTTTCGGGATCAACCGGAGGCGTCACTGCCGGTGGTGGTGGCGGCGTGGCGGGCTGCGGTGGTTCCAGCCAGGTACAGCCCACGGTAGTGAAGGTGAGGCAGAATGCCAGGGCCAGTACCAGGGTCACCAGAAAAGGTTTTTTCAATGTCTCACCTTCGTCTTAAGATTGATCCGCGGTGACCTTTACCACCAGGCGGCGCTGGCGGGGGCCGTCGAATTCGCAGAAGAATATCCCCTGCCAGGTGCCCAGCAACAGTTCGCCGTCTGCCACCGCCAGTGTCTCCGTGCTGCCCATCAAGCTACTCTTGATATGGGCGGTGGAGTTACCCTCCAGGTGTTCGTAGTCGCTCCGCGGCGGCACCATGCGCTCCAGTTGCGCCGTGATGTCCCGTGCCACTGACGGGTCCGCCTGCTCGTTCAGCGTGACCGCGGCGGTGGTATGCGGTACGAAGACGAGGCAGGTACCGTGGCGCACCCCGCTGTCCCGCACTACGCCCTGCACCTGGGCGGTGATGGGCTGCATCTCCACGCGCGCCTGCGTGTTCACCCTGATTTCACGGATCAATGCCGCCTCCGCTTAAAACATAACCATCCGGGGCGGGTCTGTCAAATAATCGCCAGATCCCTGAGCGCCTGGTTGAACCCCTCCGGGCCGATGCCGTCGACGCGGATCAGCCCCGGCAGGTCCAAGTCTGACCAGTCCCCGGAGGGACGGCGTACCAGCACCGGTACGTCGACCGCCGCCAGCAGCGTGG
>CAZPSW010000014.1:0-14487 GCA_964589255.1 uncultured Dehalococcoidales bacterium | reverse complement strand
GATGTTGAGGGCGAAGCGCTGGCCACCCTGGTGGTGAACAAGCTGCGCGGCACCTTGAAGGTGCTTGCCATCAAGGCCCCCGGATTCGGCGACCGCCGCAAGGCGATGCTGGAAGACATTGCCATCCTCACCGGTGGCAAGGTCATTTCCGAGGATGTCGGGCGCAAGCTCGATTCGGCCACCGTCGAGGACCTGGGCCGCTGCCGCCGCGTCACCGCGGATAAGGACAAGGCCACCGTCGTCGAGGGCAAGGGCGCTGACGCGGACATCCAGTCCCGCATCAAGCAGCTCAAGGCTCAGATCGAGGAGAGCACCTCTGATTTCGACCGCGAAAAACTCCAGGAACGCCAGGCCAAACTGGTCGGCGGCGTGGCGGTGATCAAGGTCGGCGCGGCCACCGAGATCGAGTTGAAAGAGAAGAAGCACCGCGTTGAGGACGCCCTTTCCGCGGTGCGCGCCGCGGTTGAGGAGGGCATCCTGCCCGGCGGCGGTGTGGCCCTTTTGAACGCCGTCTCCGTGGTGGATAAGCTGAACCTCAGCGGCGACGAACTCACCGGCGCCAACGTGGTGCGCAAAGCGGTGGAAGAGCCGATTCGCTGGATCGCTGCCAATGCCGGGCGTGATGGTTCGGTGGTGGTGGACACCGTCCTGAAGAGCCCCGCCGGCGTCGGCTATGACGCCGCCGGTGACGAATACGGCGACATGGTGAAAAAGGGCGTCATTGACCCCACCAAGGTGGTGCGTTCGGCGCTGGAGAATGCGGCCTCTATCGCCAGCATGATCCTGATCACCGAGTCTCTGATCACCGACCTGCCGGAAAAGAACCCACCGCCAATGCCGGGTGGCGGCGGTATGGGTGACATGGGTGGCATGGGCGGCATGATGTAGCCCCGGAAGCCGGGAAATCATAGGGGCCGCGACCATCTGGTCGCGGCCCCTATTTTATACCGATCAAACGCCTGAGTGCCGCTGCGTCCGGTACCGGGCCCACCACGCTGACCAGGGTGGCCGCCGGCTCTATGAACTCCAGGATCATGCGGTTGACCTCCGTCGTCGTCACCGCATCCAGCCTGGCGATGATGTCTTCCGGGGTCAGCACCTCGCCGGTCAGCACTTCCTGGGAGCCCAGCCAGCCGGAGACATTGCGGCTGTCCTCCAGGCGCAGCATCAGGCGGCCCTTGCAGATCTCCCGGGCCTTGTCCAGTTCCGCTTCGCTGACGCCTTTTCGCAGCTTGCGCAGTTCATCGAGCACGGCACCGAGCATCTGCGCCAGGTTTTCCGGGTCCGCCCCGGCGGAGATGTTCAACGCACCGCTGTCAAGGTAATATTGCAGGTGGCTCTGGATGGAATAGGTCAGCCCCAGATTCTCCCGTATCTCCAGGAAGAGACGGCTCAGCGAGCCCTCCCCCAGGATCACGTTGAGCAGGTCAAAGGCGAAGCGGTCTGGGTGGGTTACCGCGATCCCGGGTAAAGCCAGTACCAGGTTCGCCTGTTCAATGTCACGGTGCTCCATTACCAGGGCGGGGCCGTGCGCAGTACTGGCGGGTAACATCGCGGGTAGGGCAGGGCCGTTGGCCCAATCCTCCAGGGTGGCCCGCACCATGGCCACTGCGGTGTCGTGACTGATATCCCCGGCCAGGCTCACCACCACGCTCTGGGGGCGGTAATGCATGGCGCGGAAGGCGAGCATGTCCTCACGGTTGATGGCGGCCACCGTTTCCTTGGTGCCGGCGATATCACCACCCAGCGGATGGCCCGGCCAGACCATGGCGTCGGACTGCAGGTCCGCCTGTTGCGGCGGCGAGTCCAGGCTCATGTTGATCTCTTCGATGATGACGTTGCGTTCTTTCTCGATCTCCGCGGCTTCAAAACTGGGGTGGCGTACCATGTCACTGAGCACGTGCCAGGCGAGTTCGTAATGGGTGCGGGGTACCTTGCACCAGTAAACGGTGAGCTCCCGGTCAGTGCCCGCGTTGAGCAGGCCACCGACGCCCTCGATGGCATCTGAAATCTCCACCGCGGTGGGGAAATCCCGGGTGCCCTTGAAGCAGACGTGCTCGATGAAGTGTGAAATGCCCGCCACCCGGTCTTCTTCATGGCGTGAGCCCACCGCCACGAAAATGCCGATGGACACGGAACGGGTATGCGGCATGGTGGCGCTGATGATCCGGAGACCGTTGTCCAGGGTGGTTAGTTGGTGCATCTCGACTCCTCGGGTGACGTCTGTATTCTAGGCGTGTCGGCGGGCGGTGTCAATTTTACATAAGCAGGACGCGTGATTGACGTGCCAGCATCCGCTTGGTAAGATTGCAGTATGAGCGACCGCCTATCTTTGTATCCTGATCGGACGACGGTGAATGCCAGTGGCAACCTGGAGATCGGCGGCTGTGACGTGGTACGCCTGGCGGCGGATTTTGGCACGCCGCTCTACGTCTACGACGAGGCTACCCTGCGCGGGAACGCTGGCGCCTACCGCGAGGCCTTTGGGAACGTTTACCCGGACTGCCGTTTTCTTTACGCCAGCAAGGCCTTCGTGAATCCGGCGCTGGCCAGCCTGCTGCACCAGGAAGGCTTTGGTTTCGACGTTATTTCCGAGGGTGAGATCGGCAGTGTGCTGCGCGGCGGCGTGCCCGGTGCGGACCTTTACCTGCACGGCAATAATAAGAGCCGGGCGGACTTGAGCGCGGCCCTGGAGGCCGGGGTGGGACGCGTGGTGGTGGACAATTTTCACGAGTTGGAACTGCTCCAGGCGGTGGCCGTCGAATATGGGCGGCGGCAGGACATCCTGCTGCGACTTTCGCCCGGTATTGACGCCCACACCCACCGTTTGATCACCACCGGCATCGTGGACAGCAAATTCGGCTTCTACATGGGGCAGGCCGCGGCGGCGGTAAAACGCGCGCTCCAGGCCGATGCGCTGCAACTGCTGGGTTTTCACTGCCACATCGGCTCGCAGATACACGAAGCGCAGCCATTCGTCGAGAGCATCGGTGTATTGCTTGATTTTATGGCCACCGCACTTCGGGAACATGGCCTGGTAACACGGGAACTGGACATCGGGGGCGGCATCGGCATCCGTTACACCGAGGATGACCCGTCGGTGACGCTGGAAACCTTCGCCGCGGCCATCGGCGGCGCGCTGCTTGACGGCTGCCGGGAGCGTCACCTGGAGCCGCCGCAACTGCTGCTGGAACCGGGACGCAGCGTCGTGGGACGGGCCGGCGTGGCACTTTATACCGCCGGCGCGGTGAAGGACATTCCCGGGGTGCGCCGCTACGTTTCGTTGGACGGCGGCATGGCGGACAACATCCGTCCCGCCCTCTATGAGGCGCGTTACCAGGCGCTGGTGGCGAACCGGGCGGGGGCGCCGGATGCGGGTACTGTGACGCTGGCCGGTAAGTACTGCGAGTCCGGGGACGTATTGATCTATGACGTCTCACTACCGGAAATAGAGCCCGGTGACGTCATCGCGGTGGCCGGGGCCGGGGCCTACTGCCTGAGCATGAGTTCCAACTACAACGGGGCCCTGAAACCGGCGGTGATGATGGTAAAACGGGGCGAGGTCAAACTGATCCGTCGCCGTGAGACAGTGGCTGACCTGACACGCCTCGAGGTGCTGCCTTGAGCCGGGAGCACTGGGGTATGGTGGGACAGGCGCGGGCGGTGGCGCAACTGGATTTCGCGCTGACGCGGGGCCAGCCGGGCCACGCCTACCTCGTAGTGGGGCCACCCGGCGTGGGCAAGATGACGCTGGCGCGCCGCTTCGCCCAGGCCCTGAACTGCGAGTCCGGCGACCCCCCCTGCGGCGAATGTCCGCCCTGCCGGCGCATCGCCGACGGGCTGCACTCCGATGTCAGCGTCATCGAGTTGGACACCGAGGATGCGGCGCATACCACCCAGATCAGCACGGAACAGATCGACGAGGTCATCGCCGCGGCCTACCTGCCGCCCTTCGAGGGTAAGTGCAAAGTGTTCATCGTCGACGGTGCGGAACTGCTCTCAATACATGCCGCCAACAAACTCCTGAAAACGCTGGAGGAGCCGCCGCAGCGGGTGGTCTTCGTGCTGCTCACCACCCAGGAGGACCGCCTGCCGCCGACGGTGACCTCCCGCTGCCAGCGGGTGGAACTGCCGCCGGCGTCATTAACGGAGATGGAGCAGGTGCTTTCCGGTGATTGGCAGGCAGGTGAGGCGGCGGCCTTAATATCGCGGGCCAGCCAGGGGCGGCCCGGCTGGGCATGGCGCGCCTTGGACGACGACAGCCTGATGAGTGAGCGGCGCACCGAGTTGGAACGCATCGCCGCCGTCAGCGGCTCGGACCTGCTGAAACGGTTTACCTACGCCGCGGAACTGGCCGATGCCTGCGCCAAGGACCGCCAGGCGGCCTACCGGCGGCTGGAACTCTGGGGCGAGTGGTGGCGGGACCTGATGCTGATACGCACCGGCGCCGTTCCGGCGGTAGTGAACATTGACCTGATGCCGGAACTGGAAGCCCAGGCCGCAGGGCTGACGCTGGCGGGTATCCGCGGTTTCCTGGACCGCCTCGACGCCACCGTGCTGGCGCTGCATCAGAACGTCAATGCGCGCCTGGTGCTGGAAACTATGATGCTGGACCTGCCAAAAATAATTACCGGAGAAGAATATGCCTGAAACAGTGGGCGTTCGCTTCAAGACGGCGGGCAAGATATACCATTTTGACCCATCCGGCATCGAGATCGAAATCGGGGACAGGGTGGTGGTAAAGACGGCGCGGGGATTGGAGCTGGGGCGCGTCGTGACGCCGCTCAAGGAGACCCCGGCCAGCGAGATCGAGGAAGAACTGAAGCCGGTGGTACGCCAGGCCCGCGAGGAAGACATCGAGCGTGCCGCGGAATTGCTGCAAAAGGGTACTGAGGCGCTTGAGGAGTGCCGCCGCGTCATCGCCAACCTGAACCTGGCAATGAAGTTGCGCGGCGCGGAGTATAACCTTGACGGCACCCGCTTGACCTTCTTCTTCACCGCCGAAGACCGCGTCGATTTCCGCCAGCTGGTGCGGGACCTCGCTAATAAGTTCCAGATCAAGGTGGAACTAAGGCAGATCGGGCCCCGGGACGAGGCCAAGCTGATCGGCGGTTTCGGGCGCTGCGGGCTGCAACTGTGCTGCCACAATATGCTCACCGAATTCGACCCCGTCTCCATCAAGATGGCCAAGGTGCAGAACCTGCCGCTGAACCCGATGAAGATATCCGGCACCTGCGGGCGCCTGCTCTGTTGCCTCACCTACGAGCACCAGATATACCGCGAATTGAAGGCGGAGCTGCCACGTGAGGGCAGCTCCGTGACGGTGGCGGCGGGCACGGGTAAGGTCACTGCCACCCACCCGCTGAAGGGGACGGTAACGCTGATGCTGGAAAACCGCGCCATGGTCGAGGTCACGGCGGCCGATATCAACGCCCCCGGGGCGGCCCGGCCTGGCGCACCGCCACGGGCCCCGGCCGGCGCACCGGTGACGGGCAGGCCCGTGAGGCCACCGGCGGAGCAGAAAGCCCCGCCCGGCGAGGTATCGGCCACGGACCAGAAGGCGACGGCGGACGGAACGGCGACGGATAGCGGCGCCCCACGCCCGGAAAGGCGTCGGCGGCGTGGCGGCAGAGGCGGCGGGGGACGTGATAACCGGCCCCGCGGCGGGCCGGGCCGGCGAAGCCCCTAATCAGGCGGGCATGTATTTCTGCCAGGCCGGGTTCAGGTTGCGATAGCGCTGCGGCACGAAGCCGCCATATCTGATCACGGGGCGGAATGGTTGGCGGCTGAGCCGCATACCGGCCTCACCGGGCGTGCGCCCGGCCTTGCCCCGGTTGCAGCGCCCGCAAGCGCAGACCACGTTCTCCCAGGTATGATCGCCCTGCCGTGAGCGCGGTATGACGTGGTCGATGGTGACGTCATGGTGCTGGCGCCCGCAGTACTGGCAGGTGAACGCGTCCCGTACCAATACCTCGTAACGGCTCATCTTGCGTTCGCGCCGGGGGCGTTTCACCAGCCGCGGCAGCCGTATCACGCTGGGTATTTCCAGCGCCGCCTGGGCGGTGTGGATGACACCGATACCGTTTTCCAGCATCTCCGCCTTGCCCTGGTGCACCAGCACCACCGCGCGGCGTACCCGCGTCACGTTGAGCGGTTCGTAGTTCTGGTTCAGCACCAGCACCGGCAGGTTCACCATCTGCCGGGGGCCCGGCGCCTGGCCGGTAATCGGTTCGAAGTGCATTGTGTTCAACTGTCTCAAGTGGATTCACCGTCACCGCGGCGGCGCGTGGTGCGGCGCTTGCGGCCCCGGTTCACGTCCCCGCGATGGTCCGGGGCCATGATGTGAAAAACGGTGCTGATGCGGGGGTCCACGAAGCGTGAACTGACACGGCTTTCCAGTTCGTCCAACGAGAGGCTGGTGGTGATCACTACCGGCAGACGCGCATTATAGCGGTAGTTGATTACTTGGTAGAGCTTTTCCTGGGCCCAGGGCGTCGAGGTCTGTTCGCCGAAATCGTCGAGTACCAGCAACGGCGTGTTGCGCACGCTCTCGAAGAGTTCGTCGTAGGAGACCTTGCTCTCCGGCGCGAAGGTGGAACGCAGGTGGTCCAGGAAGTCCGGCACCACCACGAAGAGGCAGTCATGTCCGCCCCGGCGGTAGTCATTGGCGATGGCGGCGGCGAGGTGCGTCTTGCCACAGCCGTATTCGCCCTGCAACACCAGCCAGCCATCCGGGGACTTGGCGAACTCCCGGCAGAGTTGGTAGACATCGGCCAGGTTGGCGCGCTGCTCCGCGGGCAGGTTGCTGCGTTCGGGGTCAAAGTTACTGAACGTCATCTGCTGTAGCAGGGCCAGGTCCAGCGTACTGCCGATACCACCCTTCGGGGCGCTGTCCTCCCGCAGGCTGAAGACGCGGCTGCTGCGCCCGTCCTCCAGCTTGTGGCGCAGCCGGTCGTCGAGCCGGTCCAGCGGTACGATGGCCACGATCACGGTGGGGAGCCGTTGGTTGTAGCGGTGGTTGATGATCTGGTCCAGCTTTTCCGCCGCCCAGGCGCTGCCGGATTGCGCGCCTAAGTCATCAAGTACCAGTAGCGGCACGTTGCGTACCTGCTCGAAAAACTCGTCATAAGTTAACGCGCTGGCCGGGTTGAAGGCGGCGCGCAGGTGGTCCAGCAAATCCGGCGTACTGACGTACATCACCCCGGTGCCGTTTGCCATCGCCTTGCCCGCGATGGCCGCCGCGAGGTGGGTCTTGCCACCGCCGCCGGGGCCGGTGAAGACAAGCCAGCCCTGGCCCGCTGGGGCCTCGGCGAAGGCCAGTCCGGCACGGTAAGCCTCCATGAAGAGGGCGCGGCTCTTGGGGGAAAGGTCAGTGGCCCCATCCTGGTTCAGGTTGTCGAAGCTGAAGCGGCTGATGACGCCTTCACCGGAAAAGCGCGTCAGGTGCTCCCGGCGCGCCGAGGCGAGCTTGTTCCGGGTGCAACGGCAGGGCGCCACACGGCTGTAGTCCGGCTTGCCCGAAGCGCGCACCGGGTAGAGTACGCCGGCCCCATGACAGATGGGGCATTCGGGGTCACCGGCGAAATCTTCGCTTTCAGTGGCGGACCATATGCCCGTAGCGTCCGCGGGTATATTTTCCGGGCTCAGTCCCTTGAACACGTTTCCCAGGTTTTCCACTGTCCTTACCTTCTGCCTGCCAATTCTCCAGTATGCGCTGGATGTAACGCCAGTTGCGCTTGTTCAGTTCCGCGGCTTTCCTGATGGCGTCCGCCAGCCAGCCGTCCGGGTATTCCTTTTCCGCGGTGGTGAGCTGCTCTGCCACGATCGGGGTGAGTTCGCCGACATTTTGTTCGTAGAGGCTGAAGATGTCCGGCGGCGGGCCAACGGGTGTCTCCGCCACCAGCGGCTGCGCCCCATCAACGATGATCTCACCGTCCGCGATGCGCTGCATCGCCTCACGGTTGGCCTCCGTATTCACCATGTAGAGGATATCATCCCCGCCCGGCGCGCTGAGGCCTAGGCTGATGAAAGTGCCTCGGTCCACCGCCAGTTGCAGCGCCGCACCCAACACCTCGGGGTAGTCATCGTGACCATCATCGAGGGACCGTTTCAGGCTCTCCAGGGCGGCCAGTTCGCTGAAGCGCACGAAGCGGGGGAAACCCTTCCGGGCGTACTGTTCACGGAAGAGGTAGAGACTGACCTTCAGTTCCGCGGCGTCATCAATCTGCGGCAGCACCGCGCTGAAGAAGAGGTTCGGGATGGCGGTGCCTTCAAAGTGCGCCGGAAAGCCCTCAAACCTTTTCATATTGCGGTTCTTCCTGGGCCAGGTTCTCGAACTTGGCCAGCGTTTTGCGGAAACGTAGCAGCACCGTGCCGACGGGTCCGTTGCGGTGCTTGGAGACGATGATCTCGGCCTCCGGCGGGTAGGGGCGCTCCGGGTATTGCAGGCGCCATTCTTCTTCCCCGCTGAAGTAGACCTCTTCGCGCATCACGAACATCACCACGTCCGCGTCCTGCTCCAGGGAGCCGGACTCACGCAGGTCACTGAGCATAGGGCGGTGGGTGGTGCGCTGCTCGGTGGCGCGGGAGAGCTGTGAGACGGCGATCACCGGCACGTTGAGTTCCCGCGCCAGGCCCTTCAAAGACCGCGAGATGACGCTGATCTCCTGTACCCGGTTCTCGTTGCGCCCGCCTTCACCGCCGATCAGTTGCAGGTAATCGACCACGATCAGGTCCAGTTTTTCGTCCAGTTCATAGTAGAGGCGGCGGGACTTGGAGCGCAGTTCCACCACGCGCAGAAAGGGCGAATCGTCGATGTAAATATTGGCCTCGGAAAGCACTCCGGTGGCCTGCATGATGCGCTGCTGTTCAAACTTCAGGCGCCGCTTCTCTTCATCGGACAGGCCCTCTTCGTCGCGGTGAAAGATGCCGTCCCGCAGGTGCTTCAGGTTGACCTCAGCCTCGCTGGAAAGGAGCCGCAGCACCACTGATTCGATCGACATCTCCAGGCTAAAGAAGCCGATGTTGGCGCGGTGGTTGATGGCGGCATTGCGCGCGATGTTCAGCGCCAGGCTGGTCTTGCCCATTGAGGGGCGTGCCGCCAGGATCAGCAGGTCAGACCGCTGGAGTCCCCCCAGCAGGTCATCAAGCCCGGTGAAATCAGTGGGTACGAAGGGCAGGGCCTGACGTTCCAGATCGCTCTCGGTGGGGGCCTCAAGGTATTTCTCCAACACCTTCCAGATGTGCACGAAATCACGCGGTGACTGGCCATGACGCAGTTTGTAGAGGATGTCCTCCGCCTGGTCCAGGCTGGCGTCGACATCCGGGTCCGCACGGTAGCCGATCTCGTTGATGCGGTCTGCGGCCTTGATCAGGCGGCGCATCAGCCCCAGGCGCGCCACGATCATGGCATAGTCCGCAATGTCCAGCGCGGTGGGGCAGGAATTGATCAGGTGGCTGAGGTAGGCGCCGCCGCCGCTCTCTTCCAGCTTGCCCAGGTGCGAGAGTTCCTGGGCCACGGTGACCTGGTTGATGGCACTGTTTCGCTGGTAGAGCTCGGTGCTGGCCTGGTAGACCGCCAGGTTGCGTTCACTGTAGAAATCAGTCGGCTGGAGTTTGCCCGTGACCTGGTGGATAGCGCTACCGTCGATGAGCAGCGATCCCAGTACTGCCTCTTCCGCATCAATGTCGTGCGGTGGTAGACGGTCTGTATCCACGGATCAGGCTTCCTCGGTCTGGTTCTCTGCCTCGGTATCGGTCTCGTCGGCGGGCTCGGTGGCGTCCGTTTCTGTAGCGTCCGTTTCTGCGGCGGCCTCGTCGGCAGGGGGCGCGTCCACGGCCTCGGCGACATCTTCCGTTTCGCTGGTTTCCGCCTCAGTGACGTCTTCCACAACGGCGGCGTCCTCGGCGCTGATTTCCTCAGTGGCCGGGCCGGCATCCTCCGGTTCCAGGGGATCCAGCCGGTTCTTGGCGATGACGTGCACCGTGATTTGCGGGATGACATCCCCGTAGAGCCGGATGTTGATGGAGTAGGAGCCCAGCATCTTCAGCGGTTCGCTGATCTCTATCTTGCGCTTGTCCACCTGGATGCCCAGGTTGGTTTCGATCTCCGCCGCCACGTCCGCCGCGGTGACCGAGCCGAAGAGCTTGTCCCCGGCGCCGACGTTGACCAGCAGGCTGACCTCTTTGCCGTCAAGCTGCGCCGCCAGCTGGCCGAGTTCGGACTGGAGTTTGGAACGCGCCTCTTCGAGGTTCTTGCGTTGCGCCCGGACGGTGTTTTTATTGGCCGGCGTGGCAAGCATGGCGATGCCCCGGGGAATGAGGTAGTTGCGCCCATAACCGTCAGTGACTTCCCTGGTATCCCCGATGGTGCCCTTACCCGGCACGTCCTGTAAAAATATTACTTTCATACTCTCCTCTGGTCCTCGCGGGTATGTCCTATGATACAACAAGCCCCGGCCATCGGTCTACCTTCGGGGCGGTCTATTTCCCCAGTTCCGCGAGATAACGCTCCGCCTCCACCGCGGCGGTGGCGCCGTCACCGGCGGCGGAAATCACCTGGCGTATCGAGTTCCGCCGCACGTCACCGGCGGCGTAGATGCCCGGTACGGAAGTTTCCATCTTCTCGTTGACCAGCACCGCGCCGCCACCGTCGAGGGCCACCACGCCGTCCAGAAAAGTGGTGTTGGGGCGGTGGCCCACTGCGATGAAGACGCCGTCCACGGCCAGTTCCGATGTTTCACCGCTGCCGGGGTCTTTCAGGGCCAAAGACCGGACCACGTCCTTGCCTTTGATTTCGGTCACCACCCGGTTCATCACGGCCTCGATCTTGGGCTCCGCGGCAACTCGTTCCCGCATGATTTTGGTGGCGCGGAACTGGTCCCGGCGGTGCACCAGGTAAACCTTGTCGGCGAACCGGGTGAGGTATAAAGCTTCCGTCAGGGCGGCGTCACCGCCGCCGACCACGGCCACCTGCTTCTCCCGGAAAAAGAAGCCGTCACAGGTGGCGCACCAGGAGACGCCGCGTCCGGTGAAAGAACCCTCGCCGGGCACGCCGAGGTGGACCATGGTGGAACCGCTGGCGGCGATCACCGCCGCCGCCTGGTGGACCGCGTCCGCGGTATGTACCAGCCGCTGGCTACCCTTGAGCGTGACGGCACTGACATCGACATAGATGGGTTCCAGGCCGAAGCGTTTCGCCTGGGCGCTCATGCGTTCGGTGAGTTCCATGCCGCCGATGGGTTCCGGGAAGCCGGGGTAATTCTCCACCATGTCCGTGGTCACGATGAGCCCACCCGCCATGCCCTTTTCCAGGAGTAGGGTGTTCAGCCGTGCGCGGGCGCAGTAGATGGCGGCGGCGAGTCCAGCCGGACCGGCCCCGACAATGATTACATCGTATTTCATCTCGTCTGCCCTTTCTTTTAGAGGACGGCGTCGATTTCCTTTTTCATGGCGTCTTTAGGATGGAAACCGACAATCTGGGCGGCTACCTCGCCATCCTTGAAGAGCATCATGGTGGGAATTGACATGATCTGGTAACGCGAGGCGGTGACCGGACTGCTGTCGACGTCAAGCTTGACGATGTCCAGTTTGCCGCTGTATTCGTCCATTAATTCCTCAAGTACCGGGGCCACCATCTTGCAGGGGCCGCACCATTCCGCCCAGAAGTCCACCAGGACCGGTGTCTTGGACTGTAATACGGTACCCTCAAAGCCGGCGTCATTGATCTGTGCTGGATGTCCCATATTCCCCCCTTATTTTGGCAGTGCACCCTTGTGGGTGCCCGTCTTTTCCGCGGTCAGTTTGGCCAGGCCAACGGCGTTCTTGATCGCCCGTGCCTGGGAGCGTCCGTGGGCGGCGATGACGTTACCGTTGACCCCCAGCAGGTAGGCCCCGCCGTATTCGCGGTAGTCAATCTGTTTCATCGAGGCGAAGAGTCCCAGGTCACGCAGGAAGGCGCGGCTGTCCGGATTGCTCAGCGTGGTCAGCTTGTAGCCCAGGGAGCGCAGCGAGTGCACGAAGGTGTCACAGACGCCCTCCATCGTCTTCAACACCAGGTTGCCGCTGAAACCGTCGGTGACGACCACGTCGGCGACGCGGCGGATGATGTCCTGTCCCTCGATGTTGCCGATGAAATTAAGCCCGCTGCCCTGGAGCAGTACGTGGGCCTCCCGCGCCAGCCGGTTGCCCTTCTTGGCTTCCTCGCCGTTGTTCAGCAGGCCGACGCGGGGTTTCTCGATGTCATAGATCTGGCCGAAGTATTCCGAGCCGAGGCGTGCGAACTCCACCAGAAAAGAGGGGCGGCAGTCCACCACCGCGCCGACGTCAACCAGGATCACCGGTAATGGCGGGTTGAGGTTGATGATGCCGCCCAGTGCGGGGCGCTCCACGCCGGGGCGCTTACCCAGGTAGAGCATTGAGGCGGCCACTACCGCCCCGGTATTGCCCGCCGAGACGAAGGCGGCGGCACGCCCGGTGCGCAACATGCTGATGCCAACCACGATCGAGGAATTCGGTTTGGACTTCACGCCCATCACCGGGGATTCCCCCATCTCGATGACCTCGCTGGCGTCGACGATGGAAACGCCGGAGTCACGCCGCTTGCCGCCCACCATGACGTGTAGTATCTGGCGCTGGCCCACCAGCGCCACGTCCACCTTGTATTCGTGGGCCGCCTTGATGGCCCCTTTCACCACTTCCTGCGGTGCGTAATCACCGCCGGCGGCGTCAACCGCGATTATCATGCGTGCCTCTTCCGTCATACTATACACCGGATCCGGCGTTGAATTCCTCTTTCACCGCCCGCAGGCAGGCGGGGTCCGCCAACAGGTCGGTGACCGTCAGGGCCAGTGCCCGGGCACCGTCCATGAGACCGCGGTCCGCGACCTTGGAGACGGCGGCACGCGCGAATTCCGGGGAGTGGATGGCGACGCGGCGCGGCGTGATCGCCACCAGTGGGTGAATGCTCGGTACCAGCAGGCTGACGTTACCCATGTCGGTACTGCCGAACTGCTCCGCGGGTGCGTCCAGAGGGTAATCACGGCCCAGCGTGCGCATGTTGGCGGCGAAGAGCGCCGCCAGGGCGTGATTACTCACCAGCGCCGCGTAGGGGTGCTCCTCCCAGCGGTATTCCAGGCGCGCGCCGCTGGCGCCGGCGCCGGCCTCGAAGCAGTGGATGACGCGCTCCGCGAGCTCCGCCAGATAGGCATTATCCGCGGCGCGCACCATGAGGGTGGCCGCGCTGTGCGCCGGTATGATGTTGGGCGCCTGACCGCCGTCGGTGATAATGCCGTGGACGCGAGCGGAATCCGGGATGTGTTGTCGTAGAGCGTTGATCGCGCTGAAGGCCAGGATCATGGCGTCCAGCGCGTTGATGCCCGCCTCCGGGTCCGCCGCGGCGTGGGCCGCCTGGCCAAAATACTCCACCGTGATCGTCCAGGCGGCGAGCACGCCGGGACAGGCGACATCCTTGACGCCGGGGTGTACCATCATCGCGGCGTCAAGGTCACTGAAGGCCCCGGCCTCGGCCATCACGCTCTTGCCGCCCAGGCCCTCTTCGCCGGGGGTGCCACAGACGGAGACCGTACCGCCCAGCGCATCGACGGCGGCACGGGCGGCGACCGCCGCGGTGACCGCCGTGCCGGCGATGACGTTATGCCCGCAGGCGTGGCCGATTTCGGGCAGGGCGTCATACTCCGCCATCAGCCCGATCACCGGTTGGCCGTTGCCGTAATCCGCGCGGAAGGCCGTCTCCAGGCCACCGATGCCGCGGGTGACCCTGAAATCGCGGTCTTCAAGGTGGCTGGTGAGACGGGCCATCGCCTCATGCTCCTGGAAACCAAGCTCCGGGTTAGCGTGGATGTCATGGCTCAGCTTGAGCGCCGCTTCACGCGCCGCGGTGGCCGCCTGGTTAACCCTCGCTTTGATCCCCGTTAAATCCGTTGACAAGATGCTTTCTTCCTGAAAATATAACTCTCTTATTATAGCCTAAATCCGCCGTGAATTACCAAGGCCGGAGCGCCCGCACCTTGACAGAGGCGCGCGGGCGCGGCTTATAATATACCGTCGCCAAAATGCCCCTTTCGGGTTAACGCGTCACATTAACGGAGAGGAACACAGTGGAATATTTCTTTAACGACGATCAGATGATGGTGCGAGATCTGGCGCGGCGCATCGCCGAAGAAAAGGTGCTGCCGGTACGCGCCGAGTTTGACGAGACCGAGGAATTCCCCTGGGAGATGATCAAAGAAATGGCCGTGGCGGACCTCTTCCGCGTCTTCATCCCCGAGGAGTACGAGGGCCTGGGTTACGGTACCCTGGAATTATGCATCGTGACCGAGGAACTCTCCCGGGTTTGCAGCGCGGTGGCGATCAGTTACGCCGCCAACGCCCTGGGGGCATCGGCGATCCTGCAATTCGGCTCGGACGAACAGAAAAAGAAATTCCTGCCCGCCATCGCGGACGGCCAGCGGCTGGCCGCCTTTGGCC
>CAZPSW010000013.1:10929-14711 GCA_964589255.1 uncultured Dehalococcoidales bacterium | reverse complement strand
GCCGGTCAGAAATTACGAAACCTCGACGGTTTCAACGCAGGGAGCGTGGATGATATCTCCGCGGAGAATCGGAATCTTGACCACTGGCTCGGTCGCGTGGTGTCGGCCGGCTTGGGACGAGATACCGTGTAGGTGGCGGGAAATCTCTAAACTCATCTTTTCCCCCTTGTTCCCCATCCGAAATGTAAAACCCGCCTTTTTGAGGTAGGGGTTCACCCTATAACCAGATGTATACGGGGTTTGTTCCCACCCTCCCTACCCTTGACAGGGAGCGCCGTTATGTAAAGTGTAGCTGCTGCTCCCGGCGAAGGTGAATACAATAACCGTACCCCTTCCTTAACTCAAGGGGGTTCAGGGGGCGTACCCCTCGCAAAAATATCCGCGGGCGCGTTCAGACGTTATAGATACAGGTGATCACCGGCGCCACGGCGCCGGGTTACGGAGCGGTACCAAAGTCCCGGTGAGAAAACGTCGTTTTTCTGGTATAATTAGGCAGGAGCGAACAAAACCATGAAACCGAACTGGCGGATCAGCAGCCTGATATACATCGCTATCCTGGTGCTACTCGCGGTACTCGTCTGGAACTTCTTCGCGGGCACTGAAGAGCCCGTGGCGATCGACCTGAGCACCGCCGTCGAACTGTCCAAGGATGGACACCTCAAAAGCCTGGTGCTGCAACCGGACGAAGCCCGCATGATGCTCACCGTGAAGGGCGTACCTTCGGGCATCTGGGATGTCAACGGTGACGCCGTGACAGGCCTCAGCGACGGCACCGCGCTGGTGACGGACATTGGCCTGCATAACGTACCGGACCTGCTGGACCTGGGCCTGGTGCTGCCGGCGGACTACACCGTGGAGACGAATACCGGCTTCAAGTTCCGGGACATCGCGCTGACTATTGGCCCCCTGCTCTTCTTCGGGGTGCTGCTGTTCTTCCTCTTCCGTTCCGCGCGCGGTGCCAATTCACAGGCCATGAGCTTCGGACGCTCCAAGGCCAAGCTCTTCCCCGCCAATACGCCCACCGTCACCTTTGCCGACGTGGCCGGGGTGGAAGAAGCGAAGCAGGAACTCCACGAGGTGGTTGACTTCCTGAAGAGCCGGGAACGCTTTCAGAACCTGGGGGCGCGCATCCCGCGCGGGGTGCTCCTGATTGGACCGCCGGGCACCGGCAAGACCCTGATCGCCAAGGCGGTGGCCGGGGAGGCCGGGGTGCCCTTCTTCTCCATCAGCGGTAGCGAGTTCGTGGAGATGTTCGTCGGCGTTGGTGCTTCGCGCGTACGCGACCTTTTCGAACAGGCCAAGCGGGCCCGCCCCTGCATCATCTTCATGGACGAGATCGATGCGGTGGGGCGCCACCGCGGTGCCGGTCTCGGCGGCAGCCACGACGAGCGCGAACAGACACTGAACCAGATCCTCACCGAGATGGACGGCTTCGATACCGCCACCGGCATCATCGTGCTGGCGGCCACCAACCGCCCGGACATCCTGGACCCGGCGCTGCTGCGCCCCGGACGTTTTGACCGGCGCGTGGTGCTGGACCGCCCGGACGTGGTGGGGCGGGAGGCGATCCTCAAGGTGCACGCCAAGGGTAAACCGATGGGCCGGGACGTACACCTGCACGCGGTGGCCACGCAAACGGTTGGTTTCAGCGGCGCGGACCTGGCCAACCTGATCAACGAGGCGGCGATACTGGCGGCACGACGTGACAAGACCAAGATCACGATGGACGAGATGAACGAATCCGTGGACCGCGTCATCGCCGGGCCGGAGCGTAAAAGCAAAAAGATTAGCGACCACGAAAAAGAGATCACCGCCTACCACGAGGCGGGACATGCCCTGATATCCCACGTCCTGCCGGAAGCGGACCCGGTGCTCAAGGTCACCATCGTGCCGCGCGGCATGGCCGGCGGCTACACCCGCATGGCGCCGATCGAGGACCGCTCTTTCTACACGCCGTCGCAGTTGAAGGCGCAACTGGCCGTCTCCCTGGGCGGCGGCATGGCCGAGGAAATGACCTTCGGGGAGGCTTCCACCGGCCCGCACAGTGACCTGCAACAGGCCACCCAGATGGCGCGCCGCATGGTGACCGAATTCGGCATGAGCGCCAAGCTGGGGCCGCGCACCTTCGGCAGCAAGGACGAAATGGTCTTCCTGGGCCGCGAAATCTCCGAACAGCGGGACTACAGTGACAAGATCGCAGAGATGATCGACGACGAGGTGCGCCGCCTCATCGACCAGTCCCTGGAGATTGCCCGCCAGGTGCTGACGGAGAAAAAGGACCGTCTGCGTTACATCGCCATGATGCTGCTGAAGCATGAAACACTGGATGGCAAGGAGCTGCGCAAGGTGCTCGACGATCCCATCTCGGCAAGAAACCGGGCCATGACGCCCGCCAACTCCAGGCCCAAACCGGCGCCCGAACTCAAGGTGGTGCCGAAACCCCGCCCCCTGGCCAAGCCGCGCCAAGCCCCGGATACCGCCCCCGGTACCGCCGCGGCTTAACGCCCGGCAGGGACTAAGTGCGGCGCGTGATGAGATAGACCACCAGGTCCGCCAGGGCCTTTTTGGCGGGACCGTCGGGCAGTTCGCCAAGGCATGACACGGAACGCCGGGAGTAATCATCGGCCAGGCTCAGACAATTCGCCGCGATGTTTGACTGGCGCACCATTTCCAGCGCCCGCGCGGAGAGTTCCTGCTGCGCCACCTGGTCCAGTTCCCGGTGCTGCTCGAAGAGGGTGCGGATGGGGTTGTCCTCGGGGTAGAGATCCAGGAGCAGCATCGCCGGCAGCGTCAGCGTACCCTGGAACAGGTCAGACCCGATCGGTTTGCCCATCTCCGCCTCGGTGGAGGTATAGTCCAGGACGTCGTCCACCAGCTGGAAGGCCACCCCCATGTAGTAGCCGTAATCACGCAGTGCCGTGACCGCGGTTTCCGGGGCATCGGAGAGGATGGCGCCGGTCTCGGTGGAAAGCGCGAAGAGGGAGGCCGTCTTGTAGGCGATGCGCTTGATGTAATCCTCGCGCGGCTGCATTAGTTTGAAGGCGCTGTCCGCCTGGATGATCTCTCCGGTGGAGATCATCTCCAGCGTCTGGGTGAAAAGGCGCACCGCGCGCAGGGAACCGGTGTCGGTGGACATCTCACCCGCCTTGGCAAAGAGGAAATCCCCCAACAGGACCGCCGTCTCCTCCCCCCAGAGGCCATAGACGGTGTCCTGGTTGCGCCGCACCCGGGACTTGTCGATGGCGTCGTCGTGCACCAGGGTGGCGGTGTGCATCATCTCAATCGCGGCGGCCATAGGCAGCAGGCGTTCCACGTTGTAGTTGAAGACGTGCCCGGAGAGCAGGTTCAGGGCCGGACGCACTCTTTTACCACCGCTGGTGAGGCAGTGTTCCAGCATTTCGCGGTGCCGCGGGAAGGCCACTTCGCTAACGGACATGATCCTGGCGTCAACCCTGTTCAAATCCCGGGACACCAGCCGGTAGATCTTAGATAACTGCATCTGCCCCCACCTTCAGCGGCAGCCGGAATAGTCGGATCGTGTTTTCGGCGCAGGCGGTGGCCACCGCCGCCGTGGTCAGCCCACGCAGCAACGCCACGCGCGCCGCCACCAGTGCCACACGGGCCGGTTCGTTGCGCCGCCCGCGGTGCGGCACCGGGGCCAGGAACGGCGCGTCCGTCTCCAGCAGCAACCTGTCCAGCGGTACCTCTCGGGCCACCGTGACCGCGTCCAGCGCCTTGGGGAAGGTCACCGTACCGGTCAGTGAAACGTAAAAACCAAGGTC
>CAZPSW010000013.1:2326-10919 GCA_964589255.1 uncultured Dehalococcoidales bacterium | reverse complement strand
GCCGCTGAAACAGTGGATCACGCCCAGTCGCCCCTGGTGCTTCGCGGCGCGGGTGAGGCCACCCGTCCAGTCAGCCAGCAGCGCCAGCATTTCCGGGTGCGCTTCCCGGCAGTGGATTACCAGCGGTAAATCCAATCGGTCCGCCAGTGCTAGCTGCGCGCCGCAGGCGGCCAGTTGGGCATCAGCCGGGGTGCGGTCCCGGTAATAATCAAGGCCGGCCTCACCGATGGCCACCACCCGCGCGTCGGTGGCCAGTGCCGCCAGCGCCGTCAGATCCTCAGGCGTCACCGTGGTACCGGCATTGGGGTGGATGCCCACACTGGCAAAAACGTCCGGCTCGCGGTGCGCCAAATCCAATGAGGCGCGGCTGGTGGGCAGGTCAATGCCGATGTTGACGACCGCGCGCACACCGATCTCGCGGGCACGCTGCAACACGGCGTCACGGTCTTGATCGAATTCCGGGAGCTGGAGGTGAGCGTGAGAATCGATCAGCATCGGCCCGCCATCCGGGCGTTCTCCGCCGCCACCACGCTGTCATCGAGCTTGGTGAAGAGCGGTTGCGGTGTCTTGAGCGTCTGCCCCGGCGGCGGCACCGCGATGGCCCAACCCGCCTGCTCCACGCCGCCCTCGAAGCCGAGGTAAACGTGTAGCCGCTGGCAGGTGAAGGGGAGGAAGGGGCAGAGCATCGTCTTCAGCGCCGAGATCACCGTCAACGTGGCGTGCAGGGAGGTGGCCGCCGCCTGGCGGTCCGTCTTGATCGTCTTCCAGGGGGCTGATTCGTCAAGGTAGCGGTTGCCCTCTTGGGCCAGCGCCAGGCACTGCCTTAGCGCCTGGCGGAAATGACAGGCCCCCAGTGACTCGCTGACCGCGGCCATGGTCCGCTCGGCGCTCCCGAGCAGTTCCCGCCCGCCGTCGTCGATCGGCCCCGGTACCGGTACTTTACCCTCGAAGTTCTTGTAAACAAAGGTCAGTACGCGGTGCACCAGGTTACCCCAGGTGGCCACGAGTTCGTCATTGTTGCGCCGCACGAACTCGCGCCAGGAAAAATCGGTGTCATTGGTCTCCGGCATGTTCGCCGCCAACGCGTAGCGCAACGCGTCCGGCGCGTAACGTGAAAGGAAGTCCGGCACCCAGATGGCGCGCCGCTTGCTGGTGGAGAGCTTGCCGCCATCGATCATCAGATATTCGTTGGCGGGTACGTCGGTGGGCAGGTCATGGTCACCGTAACTGAGCAGCATCGCAGGCCAGATGATGGTGTGGAAGGGGATGTTGTCCTTGCCGATGAAATAATAGGAACTGGCGCCGCCGTTTTGCCAGAAATCACGCCAGCGTTCCGGGTCCCCACTGCGCTGCGCCCATTCCTTGGAGGCCGAAAGGTAGCCGATGACGGCCTCGAACCAGACGTAGAGGCGCTTGTTCTGGTAGCCGGGGATGGGTAAAGGCACACCCCAGTCGATGTCCCTGGTGATGGCACGATCCTGGAGGCCGTCTTCAAGGTAGCGGGTGGTGAAATTACGCACGTTGACGCGCCAGTCCCGGTGGGCCGGCAACTTTACCCAGCGCAACAGTTCATCCTGGAAGGCACTGAGGCGCAGGAAAAAGTGTTCCGTCTCGCGGAAGACGGGCGTGGTGCCGCAGACGCGGCAATGCGGGTCACCCAGTTCGCCGGCATTCATGGGGCGTCCGCAAACGTCGCACTGATCCCCCCTGGCGCTCGTGGAGCCGCAGTTGGGGCAGATGCCCACCACGTAGCGGTCCGGCAGGAAGCGTTGGCAATTCTCACACCAGGCCTGGGACGTGGTGTCGAGGTAGATATGACCCTTGTCCAGCAGCGTCTTGAAAATGTCCCCGGCCACCGCGGCGTGGTTTTCGGTGCGGGTGGTGGTGAAAAGGTCGAAGTTGATGCCCAGGTCCCGCCAGGTCTCCATAAAGGTCTCGTGGTAGCGCGCCGCGATCTCCGCCGCGCTGACGCCCTCTTCGTCGGCCTTGATCGTGATCGGGGTGCCGTGTTGATCGGAACCGCTGACCATCAGCACTTCGTGGCCCAGAGTGCGGTGGAAACGCGCGAAGATGTCCGCCGGCAGGTAACAACCGGCGATATGCCCCAGGTGCAGTTCACCGTTGGCGTAAGGCCAGGCGGCGCAGACCAGAATCCTTTCGTTCACCAGCCCTAGGACTCCTCGGTAAAGAAGCTCAGGATTTCTTCGCCCTTCTCCTTGCGGTATTCGGCGTAGCCCTTGTCCAGCGCGCACTGGGTGCAGAGGCGCTCCATTTCCTTAGTCTCGTCATCGATCAGACCGAGGTAGCGGTCCGGGTGTTTCAGGCTGCGCCCGCAGCCGTCACAGATGATCTCGTTGCCGGTAATACATCCAATGCGCATCATGCTATTTCTCCATCCGTTTTTTCGAGCCAAGCCCGGTAGAGTTCACGGCGTGAAATACCCCGTGCCTGGGAGACCTGCCGCGTGGCCTCCCGCGCGGTGGTCCCGGCAGCCCGTAACTTTGCCAGTTCCCCCACCGCCGCGGCGTCCACGGTGGGGCGTGACGCCTCCGCCCCTGAGATCACCAGGGTGAACTCACCGAGCGGTTCCCGGAAATAATCGATCGCCTCGCTGACGCGCCCACGGAACGTCTCCTCGTAGAGTTTGGTCATCTCCCGGCAGACGGCGATCTCGCGGTCCCCGAACACCTCGAGGATGTCTTTCAGGGTGACCACCAGCCGGTGCGGGGCTTCCAGCAACACCAGGCTACCCGGTTCCGTGGCCATGCCCTCTAGTTGGCGGCGGCGCGGGCCGCGGCGCGGCGGCAGGAAACCGGCGAATAGAAAGCGGTCCCCGTTCAACCCGGAGATTGAGAGCGCCGCCGCCGCGGCGCCGGGGCCGGGCACGGTGAACACGCGGTGGCCGTGTTCCCGGACGGCGGCCACCAGTTCGCGGCCAGGGTCGGAGACCACCGGGGTGCCGCCGTCGCTGACCAGGGCCACCTGGAATTTTTCCAAAGCCTGTAAAATCACCGGTATCTTCCGCTGGCGGTTGTGTTCGTGGTAGCTGGTGGTGGGCGTCTTGATGCCGTGGTGGGCGAGCAGGCGGCGGCTGTGGCGGGTGTCCTCGCAGGCGATCAAGCCGACCTCGCGCAGCACGCGCAAGGCACGCAGCGTGATGTCTTCCAAATTGCCGATGGGTGTGGCCACCACGTATAGATCGGGCATCGCATATCCCCATCGATTATAGCCGAAACGGCGCGCCCCGCGCAACGGCGCGCGAGGCGGTCAGCGGAGGCCGTTTTCAGGGGTGTTTTTACCTTGACGTAACGCCCGTGGCTTTGTTATCATTTTAGATTAAGAACATCTTCGGGGGAGAGCGTTATTTTGGAATTTCGAGAGCTGCGGCGGGCTTACGGTTTTGAAGAGGTGGCGATCATCCCCGGCGGCATCACCGCCAACCCGGACCAGACCGATGTCAGCTTCAAACTGGCCCATCTGAGCTTTGAGATTCCCTTCATCGCCTCCGCCATGGATGGCGTCACCGACGTTGACACCGCGATCGCGTTGAGCAAGCTCGGCGGCCTCGGCGTGATCAACCTTGACGGCGTACAGACGCGCTACGATGATTACAAGGCGGTGATCAAAGACATCACCGCCGCCCCGCGAGCTGATGTCACCGCGCTGTTGCAAAAGGTCTACTCCACCCCGGTGCGTGATGACCTGGTGACGAAAAGGGTGCGCGCGGTGAAGGACGGCGGCGGCATTTGCGCCGTCTCTCTGACGCCGCAGAACACCAAGCGCCTGGCGCCGCTGGTGGTGGACGCCGGGGCGGACGTTCTGGTGATCCAGTCCACCGTCACCAGCGCGCGCCACATCTCCAGCAGTGAGCGTGGCCTGATCCTGCACGAACTCTGCGAACAGGTACCGATACCGGTGCTGGTGGGCAACTGCGTCAGCCCCACCGCCTGCCTGGAACTGATGCGTGAAGGCATCGCCGGGGTCTTCATCGGCGTCGGGCCCGGTGCCGCCTGTACCTCCCGTCAGGTCCTCGGCGTCGGGGTGCCCCAGATCACCGCCACCATGGACTGCGCCGCGGCGCGTGACGAATTCCAGAAAGAATCCGGCCGCTACGTGCCCATTATTACCGACGGCGGCATGTCCAGCGGTGGGGACATCTGCAAGGCGATCACCGCCGGCGCCGACGCCGTCATGATCGGTTCTCCCTTCGCCCGGGCGGACGAAGCGCCGGGCCACGGTTTCCACTGGGGCATGGCCAATCCCCACCCGGCGCTACCGCGCGGCACGCGCATTGAGGTGGGCACCACCGGCTCCCTGGAGCAGATTTTATTCGGCCCGACATCGGTCACCGACGGTTCCCAAAACCTGGTCGGGGCGCTACGCACCTGCATGGGCACCTGTGGCGCGCTGACGATCGAGGAGCAGCATAGCATCGAGATGGTGATCGCCCCCTCCATGGTGACCGAGGGCAAGGCCTGGCAGATCGCCGGCAAGGGCCGCTGAATTGCTGCACAAGATATCCCTCGGCATCACCGATATTGACCGTTACCGCCTGGTGCAGTCCCGCGAAGTGATCGACGAGCTGGTACAGCTCGGCGAGGATTTAAAGGGGCTACGCGTCTGCCACATCAATTCGACCCCCTTCGGCGGCGGCGTGGCGGAACTGTTGATCTCCTACATCCCGATCCTGCGCGGGCTCGGCGTGGAGGCGGACTGGCAGGTAATCCGCGGGGACGCCCGCTTCTTCGGCATCACCAAGAGCCTGCACAACGCGCTCCAGGGCGCGCCCTACCCGGACATCCGTAAAGACAACCTGCAACGGGTCTACCGCGCCAACAACATCGCCAACGCCTCCGAGCTGGACCCGGACTACGATGTCTTCATCGTCAATGACCCGCAACCGGCGGCGCTGCGCTACTTCCTGCCGCAGAGCCGCGCCAAGTGGATCTGGCGCTGCCACGTCGACAGCGGCAACCCGGACAAGGATGTCTGGGACTTCCTTTCGCCCTACGTCGAGCTCTATGACGCCGCCGTCTTCACGCTGCCAGAATTCGTGCCCGCCAACCTCAAGGTGCCGGTCATCGCGGACATGCCGCCCGCCATCAGCCCCTTCAGCTCGAAGAACATGGACCTTGACCGTAAGCTCTGCCGGGAACTGATCGACAACCTCGGTTTTGACCATGAGGCCCGCCTCATCACCCAGGTCTCCCGTTTTGACCGCTGGAAGGACCCCTTCGGCACCATCGCCGCCTTCCGCATGGCCCGGGAGGTCGTGCCGAACATCCAGCTGGCGCTGGTGGGCAGCTTCGCCAGTGACGACCCGGAGGGCTGGGACATGCACGCCGCCCTCTCCGACGAGGCCGTCCAGAGCGGTGACCTAATGATCCTCTCCAACCTCAGCGGCGTGGGCAACATGGAAGTCAACGCCTTCCAGCGCGGTTCGGACATCATCGTGCAGAAATCCATCCGCGAGGGCTTCGGGCTGGTGGTGGCGGAGGCGCTCTGGAAAGAGACACCGGTGGTGGCCGGTGACGCCGGGGGCATCCCGATGCAGATGACCGGCGGACTCAACGATTACCTGGTGACCACGGTGGAACAATGCGCCGAGAAGCTGATCTACCTGCTGCAGAACCCCGATGTCGGCGCCGCGCTGGGCAAAGAGGGGCGCGAAGTGGTCAGGGACAACTTCCTGCTGACGCGACTGGCGCGAGATGAGCTGCGTCTGATTAAGAAACTGGTGGGCTGACGCGCCCGGTTGACGTTGACACTGAAATTGGCTTGGGATAACATACCTAGTTATTCTAGGTATCAGCGTGGGGTGGAGTGGCTTCGGACAGGTTACAGATCCCGGCAAACGAACTAATCCGTCTTAACGGCAAGGGCGCCCTGGTCACCGGCGGTGCCTCCGGCATCGGTTACGCCATCAGCTGGCGCCTCGCGGAAGCGGGGGCGCGCACCGTGATCGCAGACATTGACGCCGTAGCCGCGAAAGCCGCCGTGAAGCGCTTCGCCGGGGATGGTCTTGAAGTCTCCGCCGTCAGCGGGGACGTCAGTGCCGAGGGCGACGTCGCGGCCATGTTTCAGGGCGCCGGTGATGTCGACATCCTGGTGAACAATGCCGGTATCTTCCCCTACCAGCCCTTCGGTGAGATCACGAGCGCGGATTTTGACCGCGTGCAGGCGGTCAACGTGCGCGGCGTCTTTCTCTGCTGCCAGGAATTCGTGCGGCGGCAGCGGGCCCGAAGGGCGCCGGGAGTGATTATTAACATTGCCTCTATTGACGGCCTGCACTCCTCCGCCACCGGGCTGCTACCATATGACACTTCCAAGGGCGCGGTGGTGATGCTGACGCGCAGCCTGGCGCTGGAACTGGGGCGTGACGGCATCCGGGTCAACGCCATCGCGCCGGGCGGCATCGTCACCGAGGGTGTCACGGCCGGTGTCACCGGCGACCTCTCAGACGCCCGTAAAGAATTCAAACGTTTCATGGCGCGCATGCCGCTGGGGGCCATGGGCCGCCCGGACGACGTGGCCTGCACCGCCCTCTTCCTGGCCACGGAGATGTCCGCCTATACCACCGGCAGCCTGGTGGTGGTGGACGGTGGTTATCTGGTGGCATGAAACTGATGGGGATCGATGTCGGCAGCCTGAACACCAAGGCGGTGGTGCTGGGCCCCGAAGGCGTGCTGGGACGCGCCGCGGTAGAGACCGGCGACGAAGCGAACGCCAGCGCGCGCGAGGCCGCCATCCAGGCCGCCGCCGCCGCCAGTCTACCCTGGGACGACGGGGACTGGTACATCGTCTCCACCGGCCACGGCGGCAAGGCGGTCACCTTCAGCCAATTACAGAAAGCGATCACCACCTGCGCCGGACGTGGGGCGGCCTTTCTGATGCCGGAAGTGCGCGTGGTGATAGAAATGGGGGCGGAGAGCACGGTGGCGATCAAGGTCAACGACCGGGGGCGCCTCTCCGCCTGGGAGAACCAGGACAAATGCGCCTCCGGCACCGGTATATTCCTGCAACAGATGGCGATCCTGATGCACGTCCCGATCTCGGAACTGAGCGATCTCGCGGAGCGAGCCACTGCCCGCGCCGAGATTTCCAATACCTGCGCCGTCTTTTCCGAATCCGAGGTCATTTCCCACGTGCACCGCGTACCGCCGACACCAATGCCAAATATCGCCGCCGGTATCTACGGTTCCATGGTCAGCCGCGTCATGGCGATGCTGAAACGCCTCGGCATTGAACGGGAGGTGGCCCTGATCGGCGGCGTGGCGCGGCACCGCGGCATGCGGCGCATCCTGGAAGAGGAACTAGGCTTCCCCCTGCTCGTGCCGGAAGACCCGGGAACGGTGGCCGCGCTGGGGGCGGCGGTGATCGCGGGACAGCAGGTGGAAAAGGGTGAAGTTTAATGCTCGTCGCCGGTATTGACATTGGCTCCCGCGCCGCCAAGGGCGTGCTATTGCGGGACAACGAGATCATCTCCCAGGTGATCGGGGATACGCTGGCGGAGAGCGTGCGCACCTCCGAAGCCACCATGGAGACGCTGCTCGCAGGCACCGGCATCAGCCTGGCGGACCTCGAATTCGTGGTCGCCACCGGTTACGGGCGTGTGCTGGTGCCTTTCGCCAAAGAAAATATCTCCGAGATCAGCTGTCACGCCCGCGGCGTGAACTGGTACTTCCCCGGCGTGCGCACCATCCTCGACATGGGTGGGCAGGACTCCAAGGCGATCAGCGTCGACGGCCAGGGGCGCGTCACCAATTTCGTGATGAACGATAAATGCGCCGGCGGCACGGGCCGTTTCCTGGAAATGATCGCCGAGGTGCTCGGCGTCTCCCTGGAAGAAAGCGGGCGGCTGGCGCTGGAGTCCCGGAACACCATCCCCTTCAATACCATCTGCGCCGTCTTCGCCAAGACCGAGGCCATCGCCTACCGCCGCCAGGGAGTGGCCAAGAGTGACATCCTGGCCGGCCTCAATGACGCCATTTCACAGCGCAGCCACAACCTGCTGAAGCGCGTCGGCATCGCGCCGGATTTTGCCATCTCCGGCGGCATTTCCAAGAATAAGGGCATGGTGGCCCGGCTCACCGACAAGGTGGGCATGGAGCCAAAGTTGAGCCCGGACCCGCAGATCATCGGGGCGCTGGGAGCGGCCCTCTTCGCGACGGCCCGCCTGGAGGGCAAGGAACCCGAGGCCGCCAAAGTACAGTACGGCTATGACGACGCCACCGGCAGCTATTATATCACCGTCGACGAGGCCCTCTGCGACGGTTGCGGGGACTGCGTCACCGCCTGTCCCGCGGAACTCTGGGTGGTGCTCAGCGAGAGCGGCGCCAAGCCCAAGGCCCGCATCAAAGAGGTGCGGCGTAAGAAGATCAGCTACCTCTGCCCCGGCCACGAAACCTGCCGCGCCGACATCGACACCACCTGCCAGGTGGCCTGCCCCAAGCACGCCATCAGCCATTCCTGGTGATACGGAGGGAATATGAGCCGTCGTTTTACCGTCAGTGTTGACGCCATGGGGGGTGACTTCGCCCCCGCCGCGGTGGTGGGAGGAGCGGTTGACGCCGCCCGTGAACTGGATCTGGCA
>CAZPSW010000013.1:0-2316 GCA_964589255.1 uncultured Dehalococcoidales bacterium | reverse complement strand
CAATACAACTGGCCGGACCCGAGGGCGCGGTCAACGCGGAACTCGCCAAACTGGACACCAAGGGACTGGAAATAAGCGTCCTCGACGCGCCGGGAGTGATCAAGGACGGTGAGGACCCGGCTCTGGCGGTGATGCGCCGCCGTGACGCCTCGGTGGTGGTGGCCACGCAGCAGGTGGCGCGCGGCGAGGCGGACGCGGTCGTCAGCGCCGGTTCCACCGGCGCTTTCATGGTGGCCGCGATGCAGTTCCTGGGGCGCCTGCCGGGCATTGAGCGTCCCATGATCGGCGGCCCGTTCCTGAGCCTGGCGCCAAACACGGTGGTGCTGGACCTCGGCGCCAACGTCGGCGTGCAACCGTATCACCTGTTGAACTTCGCCGTCGCCGGGGCGGTCTACGCCGAAAGCTTCCTCGGCATCAAGAACCCCACCGTGGGCATCTTGAGCGTCGGCGCCGAAGAGGGCAAGGGCAATGAACTGACCAAAGAAGCCGCCCCGCTGTTGAAGAAGAGCGGCCTTAATTTCATCGGCAACGTTGAGGGCATGGACCTACCCCTGGGGCGTGCCAACGTCATTGTCTGCGACGGTTTCGTGGGTAATATCCTGATGAAGTTCTCTGAGGGGCTGGGGCACACTGTCAGCCACTGGCTCGCCGCGGAACTGGCCGCGGACCTGCCCGTGAACCGGCTGGAAAAGCTGACGGCGTGGATTTACCGCCTGCTGAGCCCGGCGGTGGTACTCGGCGGCGGGCCGATGTGGGGCGTCAGCGGCATTGCCTGCGTGGCGCACGGGGCGGCCAATGCGGCGCAGATCACAGGTACGCTGCGTCAGGCGCGGGAGGCGTGGCAGAGCGGGTTCGTGGACAAGCTGAGAGAGGCGCTGGAGAAGGCGCAGACGCTGATCACGGAGTGACGGCGGGGCGGGCACTCGTTTCAGGCGTTTTTCGCCGGCGGTTCCGGCCTCTTACAGTTTAACCAATGCAGGTGCCGCCGCCGGATTTATTGCCCCCTGCGGGGCGGGCTCAAAAGGATTCAAGGGGCGCAGCCCCTTACAAAATCAATTTCCCCTTCCCATACAAACACGGAGTCAAAGAGGCTCCGCCTCTTAATATTTCTTCCCCTTCCCCTGATTTTAGGGGAAGTGGTCAGGGGATAGGGTCACCTCAAACAAAGGGGATGGGGCTCCCAAATCAATAATTCGCCAAAGCCCCAACATTCAGGCTCGGCGCCGCGCATTTCAACCCCTCGAAGCTGGACGCGAAAGGGCGTCTGTGCTAATATTAAGTTAAAGCGCTTTACCTACCGTTTGTTTAACACCCCCGGCCACCGGCCGTAACGAAACACAGAAGGAGACACCGTTTATGGCACCAAGAGAACGTAAACTGGGTAGAGGGGTGGCCATGATCGGCGCCGGTATGAACAAGTACGGCGTCTACCCCGGCATGAGCAACCGCGAAATGTTCGTTGACGCCTTCAAGACGGCCATGAAATCCGTAGACAAGGGCCTTGACCCTGGTGACATCGAGGCCAACTACGTCGGCTGCTGCGGCGCCTGGACCTGGGAAACACAGGCAGGCATCGGCAAGTGGTGTACCGACTGGGCGGGCCTGACCCCGATACCCTCAACCACCATCGATAATGCCTGCGCCAGCGCCTCGGTGGCGATGCGCCAGGGCATCATCGGCATCGCCAGCGGGCTTTATGATGTCGTCATCGCCGGCGGCGTGGAGAAAATGACATCCCTACCCATTGAAGAGACGACGCTGGTGTTGGCCACCGGCGGGGACATCATCTGGGAGGGCTATGCGGGCTACACCTTCCCCGGCCTCTACGCCACCATGGCCACCGCCCACATGGACGTCTACGGCACCACCAATGAGGACCTCATGGCGGTGGCGCTGAAGAACCACCACAACGGCGCCCTGAACCCGATGGGCCAGCAACCCTTCACCATTGAGGACCACATGGTGATGCGCCGTGAGAAGCTGATCGCCAAGGGTAAGCCGGACCCGGGCTGGAAGGATGTCTGGGACTTCCTGCATGACCCCGCCCTGAACCCGGACATCGCCTGGCCCCTGCGCCTCTTCGATTGCTGCCCCATCACCGACGGCGCGGCCACCGTGGTCTTCTGCGCCGCGGATATCGCCAAGGAATTCACCGATACGCCAATCTACGTCCGGGGCACCGGACAGGCATCGGGCGGCTCACTGCTGTCCCGCGACGAATTAACCTCGATCCCGGCCACCAAGATCGCTGCCAGGAACGCCTACGAGATGGCCGGTGTCACCCCCGCCGATATCAAAATCGCCGAGGTGCATGAC
>CAZPSW010000012.1:11151-14759 GCA_964589255.1 uncultured Dehalococcoidales bacterium | reverse complement strand
ACCGCCACCGGCGTCTGGCCCAGGCCGTTGACGTTCAGGGTGACCTGGCTTACCGCGCTGTCCGATACCTGGCCCTCCACGGTGACCGCCGCCTGCGAGGTCACGAAATAGTAAGGAGGTGAAGTCAGGGTGACGGCCGGGGCGGTGGTGTCCCGCGTGACGGTGACCATCGCCGAGCTGGTGGTGCTGGCGTTATCGGTGGCGACCACTTCAATGGTGTTGCTGCCCTCGATCAAATTCACCGCAGCGTTAAAGCTGATATTGTCGCTGGTATCCAGTGCCACCGTCTGGCGCACCCCGTTGACCGCGAAAACGACGCTGGCGAGCCTCGGGGTGTCGCTGGCGGTGCCGCTGACGTTGACGCTGGACAGACGCGTGGCGCTGCCCGAAGCCGGGGCGGTGATGGCCACCTGTGGGGCCTGGGTGTCCAGGGTGACGCTGATGGTGGCGCTGGTGCCGGTGCCGGCGGCATTGGTGGCGGAAACGTTGACTGTATTGCCGTTGGCGCTCAGGGTGACGTTACCGCTGTAGGCACCGTCCGTGACGCTGAGATTGGCGACGCTGCCGTTCACGCTGACGCTGACCTGGGCCACCGCCGGCGAGGCGTCCACGGTGCCGCTGACGGTGACGGGCGTGGCCCCAAAGACGGCGCCGCTGAGCGGGTTGTCCAGCGTCAGCAGCGGCACGTCCTGTCTGGTGACGGTGATATTATCGCTGGCGCGGCCCGCCATGTTGGTCAGGATGACCTCGATGAAATTGGTCCCCGGCAGCAGCGTCACCTCCGTGTTAAAGGCGTCGTCCGTGACCGGGATGGTGCGCGGGTTGTGGTTCACCTCCAGGGTGACCTCGCTCACCGCCGGGGTGGCGTTGGCGCTGCCGCTGACGTTCACCGTGGCGGCGTTGGTGGTGAAGTTATTGGCCGGCGCCGTGATGTTCACCGTGGGCGACATCTGGATAATGATCTCAGCACCCTTTGAAATACCTGCCTCCGTGCCGTCATTCGGCCAGACCATTAATTCGTACAGGTACCCGGCTGTTATATTTACGCTGCCTATTACAACCGCGAAATTGGCAGGTGCGACTGGTGGCGTCACCTTCGTATTGTCAGGATATATCGTCCAGCGGTAAGTATAACCCAGCGCATCCCCATCGGCGTCAAACCAGCCGTAGGGCGTGGCGGTGAGGTCACTGCCGCTCCAGGCCGGGTCCGGCGTGATTGTGACACCGCTGATGGTGGGTGCCGTATTCAGCACGGTGACGTTGCCCGAGACGCCGGCGGTGCCGTTGGCGGTACCGTCATTAGGCGTCACCTCGGCCCTCCAGACTTCACCCTTGGTGGTGCTCGCGGCGGGCGTGGTGTTGCTCGTCAGGCCCGCCTCGAGAAGGTTGTTTTTATACCAGGCATAGGCGTAAGTGATGTTGTCCCCGTCAACGTCAACGCCGGGCACGGTGATCGTACTCAGCAGGTCACTGGTGGTGTAGAGGGTGGTAGGCGTGACGTTCACGGTGGGCGCCGTCGGTGCGGTATTGAGTACCGTCGGTCCGTTATGCGCCGCCACGTCACCGGTGGCCGGGCTGGTGCCGTCCGAGGCGGCGAAGCGGTAGGTGTGTGACGTTCCCTTGCTCAGATTGACGGTGGCGTAAGTATAAATCCTGCCGTTGGTATAGTCGGTGTCCCCGGCGTCCAGTGCTGTCATCTTGATGTTGCTGCCGCCGTCAATGGCAACATAGGGTGACTGCGGGGCGGCGTTCTCGGCGTCGGTGTAGTTCACGGAATAAGTGAACGTGGTGGCGTACTGGCCGCTGGTGGGCGTGACGTTGCCCGAAGAGAGTACCGGGGCGTTATTGGCGAAGTTGGCGGTGATGGAGTAATCGGCGCTCATGGTGATGGTGGTGTTCGCGGCCACCGTGCTGGCGATGGTGGCGTTGTCCCCGGTCCAGTTCCTGAAAGTATAGTTGGCAGCCGGTGTGGCGGTGAGGTTGACGACGGCGTTCTGGGCGTAATTGAAAACGCCCTCGCCGGGCGCGGTGACGTTGCCGCCGCCGGTACTGTTCGCGGTGAGGTTATAGATCGAGGCGTTACCCAGGTACAGGCGCCCGGCGCCGAAAATATTGTCCTTACCAACGCTACCCAGGTCCACCGCGCGACCTTCCAGAAATGACTGCACCTGCGCCGGTGTATAGCTTGGATAACGGTCTTTGACCAGTACCGCGGCCCCGGCGGCGTGCGGCGTGGCGGCGGAGGTGCCGTAGAAGGCATCGCCGTAAGCTACCGAGGTGACACCGTCCGGCGCTGAGATAGATGGTATCGTGCGGCCGTCCTTGGTGGGCCCGCGCGAACTGAAGCTTTCAATCGTGGTCGGCGTGGCGTAGTTGATGGCACCCACCGGCATCGCACCGCTGGCGTCCGCCGGCTGTACGAAGCTACCGTCGGCAGTCTGGTATTGATAATTATGGGCGAAACTATAAAGCCGGAGGGTGGTACTGCTGCCCGAATATTTGCCGATGGCGACGTGGTAGACCCCGGTGTACAAAGCGGTGTATGAGATGGCCTCCCACGGATCGTCGTTGCCATTCTGCTCAAGCTGCGAAGTGGCGACCGGGGTTGACAGTGCGCTATCAAAAAGCAGCAGTTCATAATCATTACCCGATGAGCCCCAGACATCGTCCCATTTCAAGTAGAGCGTGATCGTGTCCCCGGCGCTGACGGAAATGTTGTTCGTTTCGTCATTGGATGCCCAGTTATGGCGGTTGTTGCCATTGCCGTCGCTCCAGGCGCCGGACCAGTGCCGTTGGGCGTGGTTGCCCATCGCCTGCGCCCAGACGATACCCGCGCCGTATGCCTTATTTACCTGGTCATTCCAGAAACCGGTGCCATCGCCCGGCCCGCCGAGAAACTTCCCTACCGAGGATGAGATCACGTCAACACCCTGCGCGATGAACCAGTCGATGGCCTGACCCATCTCAACGTCGGTGCCGATATTGGCCAGGTACATAGTGGCACCGGGCGCGATATCGTAGATAATCTCGGCGCAGGCGGTACCGTGCACCGAGGTACCTTCGTTGCCGACGCTGGCCGCCCATTTGGTATTGATCGTGGCGGGTAGTTCGCCGTTGCCCTGAAGAGTGGTGTAATCCTTGAAACCGGAGTCAATGATACCCACCTTGACCCCGGCGCCGTTGTAGCCAGCGGTCTGCCAAGCCGGGGCGTTGATCAGTGAGACGCCCTCGCCGGTAGCGAATTCTAGGACGTCGAAGGGTTGCCGCATAAAAGAAATTTCAGGGGTTTCGGCCAGCGCCGAAAGGCTGCTTATCGGTACCATGGCCTGCACCAGGCCATCGTAACTGGCCTCGACCATAGCCCCATGAAGGCCCGCCGCCGCGGCGATGCGGGCCGCGTTTTCCGGCAGGCCCACGATGATAACGCGCACGTATCCGTCTATCAGGTCTACGTCACTCCCCGGTTTCCCCTCGGTAGTGGAGGCGAAGGCCGAGACGCTTTGTTGGCTCGTCGCCATCTGGTACAGCGCGGTGTCAAGCTTTGGGTGGCCAGACTTGTTTCCGGTAACCAGGGGCCTGCTGAGTTCCTGGTCCTCGCCCTCAGCCTG
>CAZPSW010000012.1:7722-11141 GCA_964589255.1 uncultured Dehalococcoidales bacterium | reverse complement strand
ACCTTCCATCCGGGGCGCACACGATTCGTGCATGCGGCGCCAGCGGTTGCCAGAGCGTCCCCAGCAGTGCCGCGAACAGGAAAAGCGACACAATTGTTAAGCGGTAGGACAATTGGTTCCCCTCCAACTGACCCGGCGGTGTGACATGGGCCGGCGCATATATCCGTATGTGATACGCGTCGGAGGCGAGTTTCGTTACCTGCCTGTGCGCTAGATGAGACGTTAAAATTATGCAACCTAAGCCGCAAAATGTCAATACGTACAACATTTAGATTACAAGATTTCGGATGAATCGTGGCGGTGCACACCGTCGGGTGGTTCGGGCCATAAAATAGGCGAGGCTACTCAAGCAAACCTGTTGGGAACGTTTTACGCCAGTGGTTCCGGTGTCATTCAGAAATACCAAAGTATATGCTGCCGTCGGATTATTACCCCATATTTTGGGCGTCAACGCCACCGCCCCGCTGGCGTCTGGCACAACGGCGCCAAACCCGCTACAATAGCCCTGAGGTGACGATGCAGATATACGTCAGCGGCTCCCTGGCCTACGACCGCATCATGGGCTTCTCGGGGCACTTCTCCCAGCACATCCTGCCGGAGAAGATAGACAACCTCAACGTCAGTTTCACAGTGGATGGGCTGACGGAGAATTTCGGCGGCACCGCGGGCAACATCGCCTACGCCCTGGCGCTGCTCGGCGAAAGGCCGGTGATACTGGCCACCATTGGCCGGGACCACCAGCGCTACCTGGACTGGCTGAAGTCCCACGGCATCGTCTGTGACCGCATCAACATCGTCGCTGACGAATTCACCGCCGGGGCCTACATCATCACCGACCAGGCGGACAACCAGATCACCGGCTTCAATCCCGGCGCCATGAAACGCTGCTGCCCGGTGGCGCTAGACCGGCTGGACCCCGCCGACAGTTTCGCCATCGTGGGGCCGGGCAATATCACCGACATGCGGGACTATGCCGCCGGTTTCCGGGCACAGGGCATCCCCTATCTCTTCGACCCTGGCCAGTCCCTGCCCGCCTGGCAGGGGGACGCCATCACCGAGAGCATCCGCGGGGCGCGCTTGCTTGTGACCAACGACTACGAACTGGAACTGGTCAAAGAAATGACGGGGCGGGACACCGCGGGGCTGCTGGCGCTGACGCCGGTGATCGTGACCTCCCTCGGCGAGGACGGCGCGCTGGTGACTGACGCCGGCGGTATCACCGAAGTGGCGGCGGTAAAGCCACGCGCCGTGGTTGACCCCACCGGCGCCGGTGACGCCTTCCGCGCCGGGCTGATCAAGGGCCTGATCGATGGGGACAGCGTGGCCCGGGCGGCGCTTCTGGGTGCCGTCAGCGCCTCTTTCGCCATCGAACACCAGGGCACGCAGGAGTATACCTTTACCAGGGAGGAACTTGAGGCGCGGCTGGCTGGTGCGGAATAATGGCGGGCCTGGGTCGAAACCCCTTGTTTCCCACCCGCCCGCCCTTCGTGGCAGGGTTTCACCCTGTGACCCGTTAATATTGGGCGTGGCAAATGGGATAGGGTCACCCTAAGACAATAAACCCATCTGGAGACCAGAACATGAAAAACCCCGTTAAATTCGGCACCGACGGCTGGCGCGCCATCATCGCTGCAGACTATACCTTCGAGAACGTGCGCGCCTGCGCCCAGGCCACCGCGGACTACCTGCACCACAGCCACCAGGCAGCGGGCGGCATGGTGGTGGGTTATGACCGGCGCTTCGCCTCGGAGGACTTTGCCGCGGCGGTGGCCGAAGTGCTCGCCGCCAACGATATTGTGACGCACCTGGCGACCACCGCGGTGGCGACGCCGGTGGTGAGCTACGGGGTGACGCAACTGCAGATGGCGGGCGCGGTGATCATCACCGCCAGCCACAACGCCGCGCCCTGGAACGGCTACAAGATCAAGGGCCCGGACGGGGCCAGCGCACCGCCCGAGGTCACCACCGAGGTGGAAAACCGCGTCGTCGAAATCCTGGCCCGGGGCGCCGTGAAACGCCTGCCGCTGGCGGCGGCGCGAGAGAAGGGCCTGGTGCGGGACGCGGACCTGAACCCGTTCTACCACGCCCAGTTGCGGGGGCTGGTGGACCTGGAAAGCCTGAAGCAGGCGGACCTGACAGTGGTGGTGGACGCCATGTTCGGAGTTGGTGCGGGCCACGCCACGGAACTCCTCGGCGGAGGCCGTATCAAGGTCATCGAGATCAACGCGGAGCGTAATCCCGCCTTCCCCGGCATGGCGCGTCCGGAACCGATCGCGGTCAACCTCGACGGGCTCATCAGGGCGGTCAAAGAACGTGGCGCCAGCGTCGGTATCGCCAACGATGGGGACGCCGACCGCGTCGGCATCGTCGACGAAAATGGTGTCTTCCTGACGCAGCTTCAGACTTACGCCTTACTGGCGCTGTATTTCCTCGAGGTGAAGGGCGAACGCGCGCCGCTGGTGCGCACCCTGACCCAGACACAGATGGCGGATCGGTTGGGCGAAATCCACGGCGTGCCCGTTTACGAGACGATGGTCGGCTTCAAGTACGTAGCCCCGTTGATGGTAGAGAATGACGCCGTGATGGGCGGCGAGGAGAGCGGCGGCTACGGCTTCCGGGGCCACATCCCGGAGCGTGACGGCATCCTGGCCGGGCTCTATTTTCTGGACCTCATGGTGCGTACCGGTAAGACCCCCTCGGAACTGCTGAAATACCTCTACGACCAGGTGGGGCCACACCATTACCACCGCCTGGACCTGACCTTCGAGACGGCGGCACGGGAGGCCATCATCAAGCGCGTCGCACAGAACCGCCCGGTCACTCTCGACGGCACCGAAGTATTGAAATACGATGACCGGGACGGGTTTCGCTACCTGATGGCGGACGGCAGCTGGCTGCTGATCCGTTTTTCCGGTACTGAACCGGTGCTGCGCATCTACGCCGAAACACAGACCGAGGCGCGGGTGAAAACGCTGTTGGCACTGGGCCGTGACATCGTCGGTCTGAGCTAGTGGGAGGGAGCATGAGTGCGGTGAACCTTGACGACAGCGCCATTTACCGGAAACTGGACCCAGACGGCATGTTCTCGCGGGTGCGGGAGACGGCGGACGAATGCGCGCGCGCCTGGCAGAGCGCCGCTGACTTCGTCCTGCCGCCGTATTACCGGGAGGTCAACAAGGTCGTCATCTTGGGCATGGGCGGCTCCGCCATCGGTGGAGACCTGCTGCGCACTCTGGCGGCCCCGGAATGCCCGGTGCCGATCCTGGTGAACCGGGACTATGGACTGCCGGCCCACGTTGACGCCGGGACGCTGGTGATCGCTTCCAGCTATTCCGGTAATACCGAGGAGACGCTGGCCGTCTTCCAGGCCGCGCTGGCCACCGAGGCCAAAAAGATGGTCATAACCACCGGCGGCAAGA
>CAZPSW010000012.1:0-7712 GCA_964589255.1 uncultured Dehalococcoidales bacterium | reverse complement strand
GCAGCCCCGCGCCGCGCTCGCCTGGAGCCTCTTTCCGCTGCTCAGTTTCATGCAGCAATTGGGGCTGATGGGGGACCAGAGCGGGGCCGTCACGGAGATGCTGCAGGCACTGTGTACCCTGACGGCGTCCTACGCCGAGGAGGTGCCGGAGACATCCAACCCGGCGAAGCAGCTGGCGCGCCTGGCCGTGGGCAAGGTGCCGGTGGTCTACGGGGCCGGCGTGCTGGCCGAGGTGGCGCACCGCTGGAAGACTCAGACCAACGAGAACGCCAAGAGTTGGGCCTTCCACGAGGCCTTCTCCGAATTGAACCACAACGCGGTGGTGGGCTATGAATTCCCCGCCGCCGTGGCCAGCCAGATGTTCGTCTTCCTGCTGCGTTCAGACTTGCTGCACGAACGCCAGCAGTTGCGTTACGGGATCACCGCGGAACTGCTGCAAATGGCCAAAGTGGACTACCGTGTGGTGCAGCCGGACGGTGGCGGCCTGCTGGCCCAGGTGATGGCGCTGGTGTTGCTCGGTGACTACGTCAGCAACTACCTGGCGCTCTTGAACGGTACGGACCCGACGCCGGTGAAGCCGATCGATTACTTGAAAGACGAGCTCAAGAAGAGCCCTTAACACGGCAAAATTTAGAGCTCGCGCACCATGTAGGCGCCCTGTAGCTGATAGCCGAATTCCTTTTCGTAATACTGCCGCGCGCCGACCCCGCTGAGCACGAATATACGCTTCGCCCCGAATTCGCCTGCGGCCACCCGCTCCGCCTCCCCGAGCAGCCACTTGCCCAGGCCACGGTGCTGCGCGGCGTCATCCTCCCGGTTGGAGAGGGGTACCTCGGCGCCGTAGATGTGCAACTCCCGCACGATGGCGGTAGGCCCGTCCGCCGCGAAGCCCGGTAAGGGCGCGTCCTGCACCCGCAGCCGCAAGAGACCGAAGAGGGTATCATCCTCATCGGTGATCTCAAAGAACAACTCCCGGCCCCCGGATGCGTCATAGTCCAGTCGGTTCAGGCCGGGCTCCCCGATCTGCCAGCCGTCACGGCGGCGGTGGCCGTATTCGCGGCAGCGCACGCAACGGCAGACCTCCCCCCGGGCCTTGAGACGCGCCTTGACCACGTCCCGTACCGAGTTCCGCAGCCCACCGACAATGAACTGCGGCGGGATGTCCCGGAGCACCCGGGAGATGCGCAAATAGCCCGGCGCCAGCGCCTTGATGCGGGCCAGCAGCTCGATCATCTCTTCGTCGTCATAGGGGACGTAACGCCCGTCCTGGTACCACGTCTCAAGCTCAGTGCCCGCCACCACCATGGTGGGGTAGAGCTTCATGCCGTCGGGCCGGAAACGCGCGTCGGCAAAGAGCCGCCCGGTCATCTCCAGGTCCCGCGCCGGCGTTATGCCGGGCAGCCCCGGCATCCAGTGGTAATGCACCTTGAAACCGCTTTCCTTGAGCCGCCGCGTGGCCGCCACCACGTCCGAGACGGCGTGCCCGCGCCGCACCAGCTCATAAACGGCGTCGTCCAGTGTCTGCACGCCAAGCTCGACGCGGGTGGCGCCGAAATCGAGCATGCGGGCCGTCTCGTCCGGGCCGCAGAAATCAGGCCGCGTCTCGATGCAGAGGCCGACGCAGCGGAACCGCGCCGTCCGGTTGAGCTGTTTCGCTGTCTTCAGGTCGCTCGATGGGGCGCCGTTCAGGGCGTCGTAACAGCCCTTGATGAAGTCGTACTGGTAGTCCACCGGGGTGGCCAGGAAGGTGCCGCCCATGACGATCAGTTCCACCTTGTCGGTGGGGTGCCCCAGGCCGCTGAAGACCGCCAGCCGCCGTTTCACCTGGGCCAGCGGGTCATAGTTACAGGCGCGCCCGCGCAGCACCGCCGGGGACTCCGGGGTATAGCTCCGCGGCGAGTCCCCGAAGGAGGGGCAGTAGACACAGTTACCGGGGCAGCCGGATGGCTGGCCCATCACCGCCACCGGGGAGACGCCGGAAATTGTACGCGCGAGTTTCTTCATTGTATACTGACCGCAGCCGGATTAAGTGTAACAAATGGTGATGACAGACTCAAATTACGTGGTCTGGAACGGCGTCGCGCCGGGCTGGTACCGCCACCGCCACTGGAGCCGCTTCACAGCGGAACTGAGTGCACTGGCAGCGCGCTGGGGCCGGGGGCGGCTGCTCAATGTCGGTTGCGCGCATGGGCCGGACTTCATCCCCTTCGCCGCGGGTTTCCAGCTCCACGGCGTGGACATCTCCCCGGTGATGCTGGCCAACGGGCGTCAGTACGCGGAAAAACAACGTCTGGAGGCGGATTTTACCGTCGCGGACGCCGCCGCCCTGCCCTTCCGGGACGAAAGCTTTGACGCCGCGGTGGCGGTGGCGGTTTATCACCACCTCCGGGGTGAGGCGGCCAGGGCACGGGGCTTCAAGGAACTCTACCGCGTGCTCCGCCCCGGCGCCGAGGCCTTCATCACCGTCTGGAACCGCCGCCAGCGGCGTTTCGGCTGGTACCGCCGGGAGGCCACCGTGATCTGGCGGCAGGACGGCCAGACGCTGGCGCGCTACCACTACCTCTACAGCTACCGGGAGCTTCAAAATGCGCTCCGGGCGGCGGGTTTCGAGGTGTTGCGGCTGGGCCCGGAAGACAGCTACCGCGGTATCTGGTCGGTGTTTTCCAGAAATGTCTGTGCGCTGGTGCGCCGCCCGGGGCACCACGCGGAGACACCATGATAGGCAAATTGCGCAGGGGGTTTGGACCGATGCTGATACCGACGATTATCATGGGCGCGCTGGCGATTGGCCTCACCCTCTGGGTCTACCTGCGCGGTGGTGACGTGGCCACTCCGCTGCGCGGGGCCGGGGTACAGTTACTGCGCATGCTGCCGATACTCCTCTGCGCCTTCGTGGTGGCGGGGATGGCACAGAAGCTGATACCGCAGGAACTGATCTCCGGCTGGCTCGGCGAATCATCCGGCTGGCGGGGAATATTGATCGGCACCGCGGTCGGCAGTTTCATGCCCGGCGGGCCGTTCGTCAGCCTGCCCATCGCGGCGGGGCTGCTGCGGGTCGGCGCCGGAGTGGGCACCATGGTGGCGCTGCTCACCGGCTGGTCCCTGATCGCCTTCATGCGCCTGCCGATGGAGGTCGGCATCATGGGCTGGAAGTTCACCCTGATCCGGGTGGCCTGCACCTTCTTCTTCGCGCCCATCGCGGGCTGGCTGGCGGCCCGGTTCTTCTCCCAGGTGACGCTGATCGAGTGAACCGGCCTAGTCCGTGATCTCGGGTGGCGCCACGCCGCGTTCATGCCCGAATGACGCGGTCAGTTCCACAAACTTTTGTTGGTACTCTGCCGTGGCCAGTTGCGGTGTCGTCATCAGCACCGCGTCCTCACGGTTATCGGTGTAGTAGCCGCGCCTAACGCCGACCTCATCGAAGCCGTAACGGCGGTAGAGGTTCTGCGCGATTACGTTGGAGGCGCGCGTCTCCAGGGTGACGAAGCTGGCCCCCTGCCGGTAGGCCATCTGCACCGCCCCGATCAGCAGCAGTTCACCGAGGCCCTGGCCACGGTCCGCCTGCCTGACCGCGATGGTGGTCAGGTGCGCCTCCCCGGCCATCACCCAGATACCGGAAAACCCAGTCAGGTACTCGCTGCCGGCGGGCGGCGTGTAGCGCTCCACCAGGTGCCGCGCCAGAAAGTCAGTGGTAATCCGCCGGTACCGGGCCCAGCGGCCCGGCGGCGGCGTTTCCGGATGGTAATAAGAGCGGATGCCGTCACAGGACACGGCGTAAAAGGCGAGCCCGTTGTGCATCTCCCGCAGGTAGTTCGGCGGCGGTACGTTTTCCGGGAATGCCTCGCGGTCAATGACGTTGATCTGGCTGTCCCCCTGGCGCAGGCGGCGCAGGTAGAACGGGGGGAGTTCCTGTTTGTCCATCAGCCTCATCATAGCATACCCTTTCGGACGCTATCCTTTGGACCGCCGGGACGTTTTACAGATATGGCAGTTATTAGGGCCACGAGATTGCGCCGGGGACGATTTACGGCTTACAATAAACCTGAGGTCGATCCTGGAGGTTATCGGTGTCTGACGAAGCAGACCTGGTTCGCCGGGCCAAACAACACGATAAGCAGGCATTCGCGGTGCTCTACGAGGAGAATTTTGACCGCGTCTACCGTTATATCTATTTGAAGTCCGGCAACCGGCATGACGCCGAGGATATCACCCAGGCGGTATTCATCAAGGCGATGGAAAAGATACACCAGTACAAATACCAGGGGTCGCCATTCTCGGCGTGGCTCTTTCGCATCGCTTTCAACCAGCTGATCGACCTGGCGCGGAAGAACAAGCGGCGGCGTCACGAAGAGCTTGACCCCAACATCCCTTCCCGCGAGGACGGGCCCCAGGAACTGACGGAACGCAGTTTCGACGCGGACGCGGTCACGGCGGCGACGCAGAAGCTGACCACTTCCCAGCGGGAGGTCATCACGCTGCGCTTCGGTGGGGGGCTCTCGACCGCCGAAGCGGCCGACATGATGGGCAAGACCGAGGGCGCGATCAAGGCCCTGCAACACAGCGCGGTGGTGGCACTGCGTAAAATAATGATGGTGAGTCATGGCGAAGCTACGGCAATTTAGCGAAATCCTGAACGAGTGTTACGACCGTATTGCCGACGGCGAGACGGCGGCGCATTGCTGCGACATCTTTCCGGAGCACGCCGCGGAATTACAGCCTCTCCTGGAAATGGTGTCCACCCTGGACGGCATCGGGCAGATCAAACCGGACGCCGCCTTCAAGACGCGTGCCCACTACGAAATGAGCGCCGCACTGGCCGCCGCCTGGGACGCCGCCCCGGCGCCCGCCGGGGCGGCGTCCCCTATCACGGAACTCGCCCCGGTAACAGTACCGGCGCCGGAACTCACCCCGGCTCCGGTTGTCGCACCGGAGGCAACGCCGGACGATGGCCCCGCGCGGGCCCCACGCGGGCCTCGCATCCCGTTCTGGGGGCAGCTGTTCGGGGGCGGGGGGATGCGCTGGACAGGCGTCGCCGCGAGCGTGGTGGCGGTGCTGGTGGTGATCGGCGGCGGCACTTATTTTGGTTCCCGGGACGCCATGCCGGACGGCAGCCTCTACGGGGTAAAACTCTTTGCCGAGCGCACCCAGATCAGCCTTACCGGGAATGCGGCCGGTCGCGCCGAGCTCTATACTGCCTTTAATAACCGCCGTGTCGATGAGATCAGCTACTTGGTGCGTCACGGTACCACGGCAGACGTCGGTGAAACACTGGCGCTGCTCGACGACCTGCTCGTCGATGCGGAGCTGGTACCCCTACCCGGCGACGACGACGGCGCGGTAGAGCAGGCCGCGGTGCCGGAAAGCAGCTTGGCCCCGGCCCCCGCCCCGGCCACCGCGTCAATGCCGACGGCGGCACCGTCCGCGCTAAAGATTGCCCCCACAACCGAACTGGCCACCAGCGAACCCGGTGAAAGCCTCCCGCCCACCGCGGCCATGCTGGCCACCGACCTGGAAACGACCACCATGATGGTACCGGCCGCGGAGAGGGCCGCGGCGCCACCGGTACCGTCCCAGGACAGCGCGGAGGCGCCGGTGGTATCATTCGCGGCGCCGACCCCCGGTGTCGGTGGTGGCCTACCCTCCAACCTGACGGAGGAACAGATCGAGGTCATCGACAACCTGAACCGGAGCCGTAATCAACTGATCGCGGAGCTGCGGAACCGCCTGCGCACCGCCCCTGACGCCATGAAGCCTTTATTGGAAGAAGCGATCCAAGCCCTAGAAGACGGCTACCGCCGCGCCATCACCAATTGGGCGCTGCCGCAAGGTGATAACTAACCAATGCTCGCCGCGGTGCGTTATATCATTGGAAATACACAAACCGGAGGCAAAACCGATGCAGAAAATGATTATCACCCTGACCTTGGCCGCGGTCATCGCACTGACGCTGGTATTCACCGGTTGCGGCACCACCATCAACACGTCCCAGCAGCAGGCAGGCATCTGGGTCAACGGCAGCGGTGAAATCCAGGTGGAACCGGATATTTTCAACCTCAGCCTGGGCATCGTCGCCCAGGACGACCGTCTGACCACCGCCCAGGACATGGCCGCGCGGGCCATGGACAAGGTACTCGAGGCCATTAAGGCCGAGGGCGTCGCCGAGAAAGACATCCAGACCAGCCGCTTCAGCGTGCACCAGGTCAGCCGCTGGGACCGCGAGAAAGAAGAAAATGTGATTACCGGTTACGAAGTTTCCAACATGGTCAACGTCAAGGTGCGGGAGATCGATAAGGCGGGCGCCATCATTGACGCCACCACCGCCGCCGGCGGCGATTTAACGCGCATTAACAGCATGAACTTCGCCATCGACGATGACAGCGCCTACCGGGAACAGGCCCGCGAACTGGCCATCGAGGAAGCCCGGGCCAAGGCGGAGCAGCTGGCCAAGTTATCCCGTGTCAAGCTGGGTGAGGCCACCTACGTCACCGAGACCTCTTTCTCACCGCCGATCGTTTACAGCGGGCGTCTCGAGATGGCCGCCGCCGCGCCGCCGATGGATTCCAAAGTGACCTCCATCGCGCCGGGTGAACTGACTGTCAGTGTTTCGGTACAGATCGTCTACGCCATCGAATAATAAATAAGTCCCCGGAAAGATCGAGGCGGCCCGTCAGGGCCGCCTCGATCTTTGTTTTGGGGTGACCCTATCCCCATGATCGCCAGTGTTTCCGGTTCGGGTGAAACCTTATATTGTCCCGCCCACCCGCCCTTGGATGTTGTAGGGTGAAACCCTACAACCTTGTTGTTTTGGGGAGGGGATTAAGGGGATGGGGATTTCTCGCCAATAACATTTTTGTTCCGGCGGTGGCTCCGTCTCTCAGCCTATCAATGTGGTGGCGGTGCGGCGCTCATACTCGCTGTAGACGCAGCCACAATATTCCTGCCGGTAAAGCCCCAGCGGCTTCGTCAGGCGGCGGCTCTCGGAATAATGTTTACGCAGGTCCTCACCGAGGAAGGCCGGACCGGCCTCCGCGGACAATGCCTCACCGGTGACGGCGATCTCCTCACGGGACTGCTGGTGGCTAATCAATAACGTGGTGCTGAAATACGAATAATCACGTCCCCCGGCCTCGGCAGCGGTACGTTTCAGGCGCAGGCGGTAACAGATGGGGCAGCGGGTAGCGACGTGCCCGGCCACCGCGCCCAGATGCTCCGTGAACGCATACCCGGGCGCCACCAGCAGCGGTAAGGTCATCTCTTCACAGAGACGCCGCACCGCCTCAAGACGGCTCTGATGCTCCGCGTAGGGCTGCACGTTGGGGTTGTACCAGAAGGCGGTGACTTCAAATCCCCGCTCCCGCCAGTGCCGCACCGGGTAGGCGGCGCAATGGGCGCAGCAGACGTGCAACAGCAGTGTCTCAGGCATCTTCGGTGGACCAGAGAGAGGGCTGGCCCGACGGGCCCTTGGGTTTCAGGCCCAGGTGCGCGTAGGCCAGCGGCGTCGCCAGACGGCCGCGCGGGGTACGCTCCAGGAAACCGAGCTGCATCAGGTAGGGCTCGTAGATGTCCATGATGGTGTCCGGCTCCTCGCTGATGGATGCGGCGATAGTCTCGATGCCAACGGGGCCGCCGTCGAACTTCTGGACGATGGTACTCAGCACCTTGTGGTCAACCTCGTCCAGGCCGGCGGCATCGATCTCCAGCTTGGAAAGGGC
>CAZPSW010000011.1:13395-14844 GCA_964589255.1 uncultured Dehalococcoidales bacterium | reverse complement strand
AGATGTTGTTGGTGGTGGCGTAACGCTCCGACTCGACGTAGGTGATCTCCATGCCCCGGAAACTGGGCCCGATTCGCTGGTAGATCTTCTCTTTGAGATGTCCCACCACGATCACGGCGTGCTCGATGCCGGCGTTCGCCAGGCAGGTCAGGGCATTGATCAGGACCGGCACGCCGTTTACCGGGACGAGGCACTTGGGCTGCGCATCGGTGAAAGGACGCAGACGATTGCCGACACCGGCGGCCAGGATGATGGCCTTTTGTACCATCGGGCGGGGTTCCCGGTAGAGACGCCTGGTAGTAACGGTTTCCTTTTTTACCGGCATAATCAATCCCTGGACCCTGGTTCGCATACAGACACGTGCCATATCGCCGAAGAGGCGGGGCTACATTCCGATGTTTCGGTCGGGTCACACGCAGGCGGGGCCTGACTGATGCCCCCCCTGATGTTCGGTGCGGTTGCCGGAAATGAATGCCGGCGATGAGGCTTTTTTGCGGTGGCCTTGCCGAGAGCACTAAAGGGCCGTTCGGGCCAGTGCTCCGGATGCCTTTGTAGCGGACTCTTTTTCCCTTCGAGCTACGGCGAACCATATATCATGGTGACCATTAAGTCAAGCCGCAGGTTCGGACAGCGCGCTATCGTGATGTCCCTGAACCCGACCTTCCTGGGGTATACCAGGTCTGGATTTTGATCTGAGGTATGCCCCCAAAAGGGATACCGCCTGTTAAGTTCGGGATAAAAGTGAGCGTAGATGGCCCCGACGTGCTGGTCACCGGGTACGTGCCCATAAACACGGGGTCGATTGGGATACTTAGCTCTTAAGGGGCTTCGCCCCTTGAACCCCTTTGGGTCACAGGGTGAAACCCTACCTTTCATGGGCGGGTGGTGGGACAATAAGGGGTTTCACCCGGCGATTGTTAAAGGGCCCTGCCCCTTGAACCCTTTGGCTTGCCTCGCTCACGCGCCTGCGGTTATAATGTGTTGTTGACGTTTCTTCTCTGGAGTAACACCTGATGGCACAATTCGGCATTGAAAACATCCGTAACGTGGTACTGCTCTCACACTCCGGCAGCGGCAAGACATCCCTCACCGAGGCCATCCTCTTCAACAACCAGGACGTTGGCCGCTTGGGCAAGGTGGACGAAGGCAACACCGCCTCGGACTTTGACCCGGAAGAGATCAAGCGTCGCATCAGCATCAACCTCACCGTGCTCACCACCAAGTGGCGGGACGATAGGGTCAACCTGATCGACACCCCGGGCTACCCGGACTTCGTGGGAGAGGTATCCTCCTCCATCAGCGTGGTCGAGGGCGCGGTGCTGCCGGTCTGCGCCGCTTCCGGCGTCGAGGTGGGTACGGAACAGGCCTGGAAAGCCCTCGAGGACGCCGCCCTGCCCCGGATCATCTGCCTCAACAAAATGGACCGGGAAAACGCGGATTTCCCCAAGG
>CAZPSW010000011.1:0-13385 GCA_964589255.1 uncultured Dehalococcoidales bacterium | reverse complement strand
CGGTGGCCCAACTGCGGGAAATGTTCGGCACGCGCTGCGCCCCGATCCAGGTCCCGATCGGGTCCCAGGCGGATTTCAAGGGCTACGTCAACATCCTCACCGGCAAGGCCTACCTCGGCACCGAGATGAAAGAGGAGGTCGTTCCGGCGGACCTGGCGGACAGCGTGGCGGGCTATCTGGAACAGCTGACGGAATCCGTGGCGGAGAGCGATGACGCCCTGCTGGAGAAATACCTTGAGGGCGAGACACTTTCCGCGGAAGACATCGCCGCGGCCCTGAAGACGGCCGTCGCCGATGGTAAAGTGGTGCCCATCACCTGTGCCTCGGCACTGAAAAACATCGCCGTTACGGCGCTGATGGACGCCATCACCAGCTACCTGCCGGCGCCCATCGCTGCCAAGGTGCAGGCCGCGGACGGTACTGATATCGTACCCGTCGCCGACGGCCCGCTGGTGGCGCGTGTCTTCAAGACCGCCGCGGATCCCTACGTCGGTAAATTGACCTATTTCCGCGTCTACCGCGGTAATTTCACCTCCAACTCTCAGGTCTGGAACCAGAACCGGGAGGCGCAGGAACGCATCGGCCAGTTATTCTTGATCAAGGGTAAGACCCAGGAGACGGTGGATGCGCTGGGCGCCGGTGACATCGGCGCGGTGGCCAAATTGAGCGTCACCACCACCGGGGACACCATCTGCGCCAAGGAAAGCCCGCTGAAGCTGGCCCCGATATCCTTCCCCGCACCGGTCTTCTCCATGGCGGTCTACCCCAGGGGCAAGGCGGACGTGGACAAGATGGGCTCGTCCCTGCAACGCCTCACCGAGGAGGACCCGACGCTGCGGGTGATGCGTGACATCGCCACCGCGGAGACGGTCATCTCCGGTATGGGGGACACCCAGTTGATGGTGGCCGCCGAAAGAATGCAGCGCAAGTTCGGCGTCGGTGTAGACCTGGTCACGCCGCGGGTGCCGTACCGGGAGACGATCACGGTCCACGGTAAGGGCGAGCACAAGCACAAGAAGCAGAGCGGCGGGCATGGGCAGTACGGCCACGTTTTGCTGGAGCTGGAACCGCTGCCGCGCGGTAGCGGCGCCGAGTTCGGGGACCGCATCGTCGGCGGCTCGATTCCGAAGAATTACATTCCTGCGGTGGAAAAGGGCGTCAACGATGCCGTCGCCCAGGGCGTGCTTGCCGGTTTCCCGGTGGTTGACGTCAAGGCCGTCTGTTACGACGGCAGCTTTCACCCGGTGGACTCCTCGGAAATCTGTTTCCGCATCGCCGGTTCGCAGGCCTTCAAGAAGGGCATGGAGGCGGGTAAGCCGATCATCCTGGAACCGATCATGGACCTTGAGGTGACGGTGCCGGATGATTTCACCGGGGACATCATCAGTGACCTGAACACCAAACGCGCGCGGGTGGCCGGTATGAATCCGGGCGGCGGCAAGAACATCATCGAGGCGACGGTGCCCCAGGCGGAGGTGTTGAATTACGCCATTGACCTGAAGTCGATCACCCAGGGTCGCGGCACCTTCACGCTACAGTTTGACCATTTCGAGGAGGCCCCGGCCACGGTGACGCAGAAGATCATCGCGGAGCGCCAGGCCGCCAAGGAAAAGGCCACCACTTAAGGGCCGGGTTCAGGCGGCGGCTTGTTCGGCGAGCACGCGCCCATAGTCCTGGCAGGCCTTGCGCCCCTCATCAGTGTCAACCTGGTCTTCCTTGAGGTTGAACGGCCCAAGTGTGGTCATGCGCATTTTGAAGACGTTCTCCAGGGTTTTGAAGACCATTTGGGGGGCGCTGGCGTCGTGAGTGTAGGAACCGAAGGCGCCACCCCATTTCGCCACCAGGTCAACCTTGCGCATCAGGAAGAGGAAGGTCTTCATCGGCCCCGCCATGTCCAGGTTAAAGGTCGGTGAGCCCAGGGCGTAGCCGTCATAACCCTCGAGCACCTTTTCGCTCTTGATCTCGGTGACGCTGGCGAGTTTGGCCTCGTGGCCGCCGATACGAATCCCCTCGGCGACGAATTCCGCCATCTGCTTGGTATTCCCGGTCAAACTGAAATATGCCACCAGAATATTCACGTGGGCCCCCTTCGCTTCCCTAGTTCAATTACAGCAAAAGCGGTGGGGGTGTGTCAATGTGTGGCCGGGTGCAGGCGTGGTGTGACTGGGACGTTCAGTCGTTGATCCAGTTCTTGATGACTTTGCCCTCTTTGTCTTTCATCACGCCCACCACCGCCATGATGAAGTCAATCAGGGCCCAGACGCCCAGGCCGCCGAGTGTCAGTAGCATCGCGATGCCGGTACCTATTTTACCAAGGTAGAAGCGGTGCACGCCGAGTTCTCCGAGGAAGAAAGCGAATAGCGTGACCGCGAGCCTGGATTTTTCAGATATTTCCGGGGTGGCAGTTTCTGTGGTGGTCATATGGCCCCCTCCTTTTCGGGTTCCCGGTTTGTGGAACCCGCGACCATTCTACTCCGTCCGTCAGTCTGTTACAAGATATTTATTGGTAATTATCGGTGGCTGTCAAAATGGTCAAAACGGGGTTCAAGGGGCGCAGCCCCTTATAGAAAATTCTTTCCCCTTCCCCTAAAATCAGGGGAAGGGGTTAGGGGACGGGGCCACCCCAAATCACGGTCGTCCCTGGCGAAAAGGAATTTGTCTCCTCGCGAGCGCTTTGCTATAATCGTGAAGACCCGTAACGAGGCATAAATGAAACTCTCACGCGAAGACATAATCCACATCACGCAACTGGCGCGGCTCGGCGTTACCGAAGAGGAGATCGACACTTTCACGGGCCAACTGTCGGACATCCTGGAGCACTTCGAGGCCCTGCAAGAGATCAACACCAGGGACGTGCCGGCGACGGCGCAGCCGAATCCCCTCTGCAACGTGCTCAAAGAGGATCTTGTGCGGGAATCCCTCTCCCAGGATGACGTGCTGGCCAATGCCCCGGGACGGGATGGTGAGTTGTTCCGCATCCGCCCGGTGCTGGAATAAAGGGCCGGTATTGAGGCCGTGACGTTGGATCTTTCATCACTGACCATCCGTGAAGTGCGTGCCAAACTGGGGCGCCGGGAGCTCTCCGCGGTGGAATTGGCCGAGGCTTATCTGGCACGTATCGCGGCGGTTGACCCGGTGGTACACGCCATGGTCACCGTGACCGCGGAGACGGCACTGGCCCAGGCCGCCGCCGCGGACCGCGCCATCGCCGACGGCAAGGACGGCCCGCTGGCCGGGGTGCCGCTGGTGATCAAGGACAACATGTGTACCAGTGGTATCACTACCACCTGCGCTTCACGCATGCTGGAGAACTTCGTACCGCCGTATGACGCCACCGTGGTGGCGCGCCTGGGCACCGCCGGTGCGGTGATGCTCGGTAAAGCCAACCTGGACGAATTCGCGATGGGCTCCTCGACGGAGAATTCCGCTTTCTTCACCACCCGTAACCCCTGGGACACGGCGCGCGTGCCCGGCGGTTCCTCCGGCGGCTCCACCGCCGCGGTGGCGGCGGGACTTTGCGTTTATGCGCTCGGTTCGGACACCGGCGGCAGCATCCGTCAGCCGGCCGGTTTTTGCTCTGTGACCGGCTCCAAACCCACCTACAGCCGGGTCAGCCGTTACGGTCTGGTGGCCTTCGGCAGTTCGCTGGACCAGATTGGCGCCGTCACCCGTGACGCTTATGACAACGCCCTGGTGCTGAACACCATCAGCGGTTATGACGACCGGGATGCCACCTCGTCCCCGGAACCGGTGCCGGACTTCACCGCCGGCCTTGTTGGGGACTTGAGCGACGTCAGAATCGGCGTGCCGGAGGACTATTTCGTGGACGGTATGCAACCGGCGGTGGATCAGGCGGTGCGCGCCGCCATCGGCCGGCTTGGGGAGTTGGGGGCCACCGCCAACGCGGATATCTCGCTGAAGTTGACACCTTACGCGCTGGCGGTCTACTACATCATCGCGCCCTCCGAGGCGTCCTCCAACCTGGCGCGCTACATGGGCGTGAAGTACGGCTATTCCTACGCGGACACAAAGTCGATGTGGGAAGCCATGGAAAAGACGCGGCAGCACGGCTTCGGGGCGGAGGTCAAGCGGCGCATCATGCTGGGCACTTACGCCCTCTCGGCGGGTTATTACGACGCCTATTACCGGAAGGCGCAGCAGGTGCGCACGCTGCTACGGCGGGAGTTCGACGCCGCCTTCAAGAAGGTTGACGTGCTTGTCACGCCGACCTCGCCGACTGTGCCCTTTAAGATCGGGGAACGCAGTGAGGACCCGCTCCAGATGTATCTTTCGGATATCTGCACGCTGCCGGTGAACATCGCCGGCCTGCCCGCCATCTCCATCCCCTGCGGCTTCGCGGACGGCCTGCCGGTGGGGCTCCAGGTGATCGGCAAACCCTTTGATGAGGCCACCGTGCTGCGCGTGGCACATGCTTACCAGCAGGCCACGGACTGGCACCTGGCACGCCCCTCAATCTAGACCGGCGGCGCCCCGCCACGTTTCTGCGGTGACATCCCCTGTGATATAATCTGGTATTGTCCCGGTCTCACTCCGGGGTCAGGGAAAACGCCCCGGTTTTCGGAGAACTGATGATTAAAGCAAGGTTGCTGGCCCTGGTGGCCGCCGCGGTGGCTGAGGTTCAGGCAGCGGGTAAGTTACCCGCGGTCCCCTTGCCCGAGGGCACCATTGAGCGCCCGCAGCACCCGGAGCACGGGGACTACGCCGCGAACCTGCCGATGAAGCTGGCCCGCGCCGCGGGCCGCAACCCCCTCGAGATCGCCGCGGACATCATCGTCTGCATCAAGCCGTCACCGGAGATCGAGAGCATCTCGGTGGCCAAACCGGGCTTCATCAATTTCAAGCTGAAGGAAGACTGGTTGAAAGAACAGCCGGACGCCATACTCGCCGCCGCGGAACACTACGGCAACGTTGACGTGGGCCGCGGTCAGAAGGTACAGATCGAGTTCGTCAGCGTCAATCCCACCGGGCCATTACATGTTGGTCACGCGCGCGGCGCCGTGCTCGGTTCCGGGCTCGCCAACCTGCTCACCGCCGCCGGTTACGCGGTGCAGAAAGAGTATTACGTCAACGACGCGGGCAACCAGATACAACTTTTCCGCCGGTCCCTGCTGGCGCGTTACCTCCAGGCGCTGGGGCGCGCCGCCGAGGTGCCGGAGGACGGCTACCACGGGGACTACCTGGTGGCGCTTGGGGAGACGGTGGCGGAGGCCTCCGGAGAGCAATACGCCAACCTCAGCGAGGAGGCTGCCCTGAAGCAGCTCGGTGGCCTGGGTCTGGAGCGTATGGTGGCCGAGATCGGCGCCGATTTGGAACTCATCGGAGTCAGTTTCGACGCCTGGTTCCGGGAACGGGAACTCTTCCGCAGCGGCGAGTATGACGCCGTCATGGCGCAACTCAAAAAGGCGGGCTACCTGGCGGACCGTGAGGGGGCCACCTGGTTCACCTCGACGGCCCTCGGTGAGGAGAAGGACAACGTGGTGGTGCGCGGTGACGGCACGCCCACCTATTTCGCCTCGGACATCGCCTACCACCACAACAAGCTGGTGACGCGGGGCTTTGACCGCGTGGTCAACATCTGGGGCGCGGACCATCACGGCCACGTCTCGCGCATGAAGGCGGTGCTCGCCGCGTTGGGGCTGGACGCGGAGCGCCTGAACGTCATCGTCTGCCAGATGGTGACGCTGAAGCGTGGGGCTGAAGCGGTGCGCATCTCCAAGCGCAGCGGTGATATCATCACCATCAAGGAACTGGTTGAGGAGGTTGGTGCCGACGCCTGCCGGTACTTCTTCCTGGCGCGCTCCGCGGACTCCCAGATGGACTTTGACATGGAGTTGGCGAAGCAGGAATCACCGGAGAACCCGGTCTATTACGTGCAGTACGCCCACGCCCGCATTGCCAGCATCCGCCGCCTGGCCACCGAAAAGGGCGTTGATTACACCCTCGGGGACGGCGGCTTGCTGGGCCACCCGGCGGAACTGGCGCTGATTCGCCGCATGCTGGTGCTGCCGGAGGTGGTGACGCTGGCGGCGGAAACGCTGCAACCGCATCACATCGCCTATTACGCCCAGGACCTGGCGACTGCTTTCCACCACTTCTACGATAATTGCCGCGTGGTCACCGCGGACGCCGCCCTGAGTCAGGCGCGGCTGAAGCTGGTGGTGGCTTCTCAGACGGTGCTCAAGCGCTGCCTCACCCTGATGGGCATGGCGGCCCCCGAAAAGATGTAGCCGGGCGCGTGACGCAGCCTGTCCCTCTAGAGCCCTTCGGCGCGGTATTTTTCACGCAGCCGCTGGTAGTAGGTGGACCCATCCCGGGTCCACCACGCCTGACGCTCGGTGACCGATCCCCTGATCACCCCCGGCACCCCGGCGATGAAGGTCTGCGCCGGTACCGTCATGCCCGCCGGTACCAGGCAGGCGGCAGCCACCACCGCGCCGGCGCCGATGACGGATTCGTGCAATACGGTGGCATTCATGCCGATCAGGGCGTCGTCACCGATTTGACGGCAGTTGACGGTGGCCCCGTGGCCGATCTGGACGTTTTTGCCAATCTCGATGGTGCCGCCGCCATCGCCGCCGGGAGTGATCCCGGAGCCGGAGTGGATGACGCAGTTGTCCTCGATCACGGCGCCGGCGCCGACGTTGATGCATCCCAGGTCCGCGCGCAGCACCGCGCCGGGGAAGATGCAGACTTCCTCACCGATGACGATGTCACCCACCAAGTAGGCCGCCTCGCTGACGAATGCCGAGGCCGCCACTTGCGGTGTCTTGCCCTGGAAACTTCGGATCAAGGCAGCCGTCCCCGGCGCAGGAAGGCAAGTACCTGGCGTCGGCGTGACAGCCGCAGCCCCACAAAAACGAATACCAGCAGCCCCACAATCTCCGGTATATAGACTTCGGAATAATGGGTCAGCGCGTACCAGAGCAGTTCCAAGTATGAACCCTCAAAGGTGGCCGCCGGGAACTGTATGCCGTAGGCGGGCCAGAACAGCGTCACCGGGTCCCGCCACATGGCGTCCAACACCAGATGGCTGCCGCTGCCTAGGGCCAGCGTCAGAGGCCAGAGGTGCCCCCGCCAGTACGCCCAGATACCGAGCCCGCTGATGATCACGAAAAAGAGCAGGGTATGGGTGAAGATGCGCCCGGTGCCGAAAAGATCAGCCAGTACATAATGCCCCAGCGGTTTGTCCACCAGGTCTGGCAGCAGAGAAGCCAGTAACAGCAGGCGCAGGTCAATCCGCGCCGCCAACCGGCCCAGGGCCGCCAGCCTGGAGTTCGGCAGCCGGGTGGCGCCACTGACCAGTAGGGTCACGCCGAAGGTGAGGCCGGTGTGGCCGAAGAGGAGCAAGGCCTACTTCACGTGGCGGGACATGAAGCGTCCCAGGCGTTCCATGGCCTCCTCGATGTTGGCCATCGAGGTGGCGTAGCAGCAGCGCAGGTAGCCCTCGCCACCCTGGCCGAAGGCGGTGCCGGGCACGCAGGCTACTTTCTCCTCGAGGAGCACTTTCTCCGCGAAGACCTCACTGGTGAGGCCGGTGCGCTTGATCGAGGGGAAGGCGTAGAAAGCGCCGCGCGGGTTGAAGCAGGACATGCCGATGTCATTAAAGCCCTTGACGATCACCAGCCGCCGCCGGTTGTATTCCGCCAGCATTTCAGCGGCGCTGTCCGCGCCGTGCTTCAGGGCCTCGATGGCCGCCACCTGGCTCATGATCGGGGCGCAGAGCATGGTGTACTGGTGTATCTTCGTCATCGCGGCGATGATCTGGTGTGGGGCCGCGGCGTAGGCCACGCGCCAGCCGGTCATGGCGTAATACTTCGAGAAGCCGCCGAGGAAGATGGTGCGTTCCCGCATGCCGGGCAGTGCCGCGAAGTAGGTGTGTTCCTCGCCGTAGACCAGTTTGGCGTAGATTTCATCGCTCACCACCAGCAGGTCGTGGCGGGTGGCCACTGCGGCGATCTCTGACAGCTGTTTCCGGCTGAGCACCGCGCCGGTGGGGTTCGAAGGGTAGCCGATGAGGATGGCGCGGGTGCGCGGGGTGACCATCGCCTCAATGTCCCCGCCGCTGACCTCGAAATCATTTTTCTGGTAGGTGGGCACCATGATCGGGGTACCGCCGGCCAGCGTCACGCAGGCGGGATAGGAGACGTAGCAGGGCTCCGGCACGATGACCTCGTCACCGGGGTTCAGGATGGCGCGCATGGTGAGGTCCAGCCCCTCGCTGACACCAACGGTGATCAGTATCTCGCTGACGGGGTCGTACTTCAGCCCGACCTCTTCGTCGAAATAGCGCCCCAGCTCGGCCCGTAGCTCCGGCATGCCGGAGTTCGAGGTGTACATCGTATTGCCCATCTCTACGGACTTGATGGCGGCCTCGCTGATGTGGCGCGGGGTGGCGAAGTCCGGCTCACCGACGCCCAGCGTGATGACATCATCCATGGTCGCCAGCATGTCAAAGTACTTGCGGATGCCGGACGGCGCGATGCGGTTGACCACCTTCGAGGTCAGCGCGCGTTTCTTTTTCGGCGTCCCTTTTTCGGGGGACATGGGCGGTCTCCTAAAGGGTTACCGGCTGGCGTTTCAGCGCGCCGTTGCCCTCAATGATTTCCCCGTCTTCCTTGTAGCGTTTGAGCACGAAGTGGGTCACCGTGCCGCGCACACCTTCCAGCGTCGCCAGTTGCTGGGAGATGAATTCCCCGAGTTCCTGGATGGACCTGCCCACCGCCACCACCATCAGGTCATAACCGCCGGACATGAGGTAGACGGTGCGGGTCTGGGGCAGGCGGTAGATGTGTTCCGAGATGGCGTCAAAGCCCACCGCCATTTGCGACGAAATGCTGATCTCGATCATCGCCCAGATCTGGTTTTCACCGGCCTTGTCCCAGTTTATCACCGTCTTGTATTTCAGGATCAGGCGGTCTTTTTCCGCCTGTTTTACGATCTGGCTGACTTCGGTGGCGGGTACGCCCGTCATCTCCGAAATCTTCCTGGCGCTGAGGCGGGCGTCGTTTTCCAGGATTTTAAGTACTTCATGCCGCATTTTTCGCCCCCGGTGGCCGCCGCTGGCTCTTTCACATAACGTAGTACGGTGGGTATGGTGTCGCTATTATATATCACTCAGGCTGGAAAGTGAAGGCAGGAGTACGTTTATTCTTTAAGGGGCGCTGCCCCTTTGGCGCGGCGACGGAACCACCAGAACCCCAATCCGCCGATCACGATCAGCCCTGCGGCGGCGCCCCCGGCGATGGCTCCCACCGGGCTGCCGCCCTGGGGCTCCGGTTCCGGCGTCGGCGCGGGTGGCGGGGTGGGTGCCGGGGTGGGCGCGGGTGGTGGTGCCGGGGCCGGCGCCAGCGCCGGTGTGGCCGGGAGCGGTGCCGGCTGGTCCGGTGGTGGTGGCGGTGGTGGGGGCGCCGCCTCGGCGGTGACCTCGCTGACCACCGTGACACCGCGGGCCACCAGCGCGGGGATGTCAACGGATAGCGCCGTTTCCCCGAGCGGATTGCCGTCCAGGCGTACCGTTTGCAGGAATTCCAGTGCCGCCAGTGCGCTGATGTCCGTCACCTCGTTACCGCTGAGGTAAAGATGACGCAGGTTGCTGAAATAGCCCAGCCCGGTGATGTCACTCACCCCGCGGTCGTTGAGATCAAGCGCCGTCAGCAGCGCCAATTCTTCCGCCAGCAGACTGCCCTGGGGCCGCTGCAACAACTCGCGCACTACCGTTTCCAGCGGTGTGGCCAAAGTGACTCCTTCGGGAACCGGGGCCTCCGTGGACGGCGCCGCCGGTGCCGCCGCCAGGGTGGCTTCGCCCCAGTACACGCCGACCCGTTTGGCCTGGATCAGGGGAATGCTTTCGTCGATCGAAGCTGTTTTCAGCGGATTGCCGTAGAGGTTCAGTATGTCCCCAACGCCGAAGCCGATAAAGTCCGTCATCGCGGAAACGTCGCTGATGCGGTTATCCGCCAGGTGCAGGATGCTGATTTTGCTCAAGCTGGCCAGTGGCGTCACGTCACTGATCTCGTTTTCTGACAGGTTGAGCACGGTGACGCCGTAGCTGCCGGCCTCCCGGGAGAATGCTGAGAGGTCACTGATACGGTTGCCTGCCAGGTTCAATATATCCAACTGCGAGAGGTCCCGGAGAGGGGAGATATCACTGATGCGGTTGTTCGCCAGGTTGATTTCGCGTAGATTCGTACCCGTACTTTCGGAGTACATCTTGGCCAGCGCCGAGATGTCCTCGATCTGGTTATTGGAGAGGTCGATGCGCGCCATGTTAATGCAGAATTCCAGCCCGCTGATGTCTTTGATGCCCATGCCGGAAGCGTCCAGGTTGAGGATGTCCTGCATGCGGTCCAGTTCCACGTCCCCGAACTTGATGCTCAACCTGTCCCGGATAGCCTGGCGCAGGTTCTCGTCCGGCATCACTTCGCGCAGCACGGTGGCCGCCGCCACCGGCACCGGCGGCTGGGCCAGTGCCACAAGCAATATCACCGCGAACATAGATATCAATCGGCGTTTCATGGCGCACTCACTTTGAAGACGGCGGAGGCGTCGTTCACGGCAACCTCGTAAGTACCGGGTTCGGGGCCGGCCAGGGAAAAAATCAGCCGCCGGCTGGTATCACCGGCCAGGGTCAGGTCTATTGTTGCCAGCGTCGTGCCGTTCAGTTTCAGGACCACCGTACCGCTACCGGCCTGTGCCTGCGTATTGGTCACCAGCACGCTGGCCAGTACCACCTGGTGGGGTGCCGCGGAACCCGGCGATAACGTCAGCTCGCTGACTTTGAACTCCGTGGCGCTGGCCGCCGCCTGCCCCTGCCCCAGACTGATCAGGGCGAAGCGGGAGAAATGGGATACCAGCGCCGTCATGGTGCCGTTGGCGGTGTTCACGGCGCTCGGTAGGGGAACCCAGTCCGTGCCGTTCCACCAGGCCATGTAATCGCCGCTACCGGGGGTATACCCTGCCGGGTAGGTGATGGAGAATTTCACTACCGGCAAGAAAACGGTAGCAGCGGGACCCAGGTCGTAGGCCGCCAGGATATTACCCGTCGCCGGCGCCGTCAGGTTGATCGTCTCCGTCTTCAGCAGGGAAAGAAAAGTGATTACCGCGCCCAGCCCATCGAAGGCCCGGGTCTTCATGGGTATCTCCAGGATGCCGGCGGCGTCGTCAGAGTAAGCGACGACGTCCTTGGAGAATTCACCGTTAGCCTTGATCAGCCCGGCCAGTACCACCGAACCCGGTGGCGGTGGTTTTGCCTTGGAACTGCCACCACCGCCACCGCCGCCACCACCACCGCTGGATGTTGGTGGTGGTGGTGGCGGCGGTGGTGGTGGTGGGGCGCTGCCGAAGGAGCCGTACTCGGACAGGTGGTCCACCGTGCCGCAGATGAAATTATTCACCGTATCGACGCTGCTGCCCGCCACCTCTTCCCACTGGCCGGTGCTGACGTCCCAGAGGTAGAGCTTCAGCGTCGCCTCGTCGATGCCGCGCGCCGTGATGTCGGCATCGACGTAGTCCACCCGCATGTAGATCGAACTCAGGTTGTCCCGTAGGTTGGGGCTGGCCACGATCTTCACGAAGAGGCCGGCGTCGAGCCCGCTGTCGGAGTTGCTGGCCGGGTTCTCAACGTGGCGCGCCACCGACAGGGTCTGTCCGGCCAGGGTGGAATTAGAAGTGATATTGATGGTGGTGTCCGCGGTGGTCACCTGTTGGGAGACGTTGGCGGCCAGGCTTAGCGTGCGCTTGGCGAAGGTGGCCGTGCTGATGCGGTTATTACCCGCCCGGTCAGTGCCGCTGACGTTCACCGTATAGGCCCCGGGGGCGGTGATGTTGTAACTGCCGGACCATTTATTGGTGGCCACCGGCGTCATCGAGAGCGCGGCACTGCCGTTCACCGTGACCCCGGGGGCGCCGGTCAGGGCTTCATCGGCGGTGACGGTGATCTTGACGCTGTCCGCCGGGTCACTCAGGGCGATCGTTAGTCCTGGGGCGGTACTGTCCCGGGTGAGGCTGATATTACCGGAGTTGCCGGTATTGGCGCCGTCGTTGGCGGAGACGGAGATGACATTGCTGCCGCTGGCCAGCGTCACGGCCTGGTTGAAGGCGCTGTCGCTTACAGTGATGGTCTGGGCCACCCCGTTCAGCGTCAGGGTGGCCTGGGTCAGCGCCGGGGTGTCCACCGCGGTGCCGCTGACGTTGGCCGAGGTCAGGTTGGTGCTGGCGCCGTTGGTGGGGGTGGTGATACGTACCAACGGTGCGCTGGCGTCCCGCCTCACCGTCAGGTTGCCGCTGTTGCCCGTGTTGCCAGCGCTGTCGGTCACCGTCACGCTGATATTGTTGTCGCCGTTTGCCAGGGCCAGGCTGTGGTTGAAGCGTTGCGCCTGGACCGGTATTGAGGTGGCAAGCCCGTTCAGCGTTAGGGCGGCCTGCCGCACGCCCGGGTCGTCGACGCTGCCACTGACGTTGACGCTGGCCTGGGAGGTGGTGGTACCGTTCATCGGCGAGGTCAACGTCACCGCCGGCGCGGTGGTATCCAGTGTCACGTAGATCACGCCTGAGCTGCCGGTATTGGCCGGGGTGGCGTTGTCAGACGCGCTGACGACGATGGTATTTTCACCCTCTACCAGAGTCACTGTGCTGCCGAAGGCTTGCGGCGTGGCGGCACTCAGGTTGACGCTGCTGGTGTTGCCGTTCAAGTACAGCGTGGCCGTCGTCATCTGCGCGGTGTGCGTCACCGTGCCGGAGACGGGCAGGGTGGCGTTACCGGTGACGCTGTCCGGATTCGGGGTGTTCACGGAAACCGTCGGCTTGCCCGCCTGTACTTCAACCGTGACGGTGCCGCTGACGCCACGGTTGCCGTAGCTGTCCCTGGCGGTCACCAGTATCGTGTTGGTGCCGCTCTGGAGCGTCCTGGCCACACTGAAGGTTCCGTTACGCACACTGACGGTGCTGTTCGTCCCGTTCAGCACCACGATGGCCTGCGTTACCGCGGCGTCGTCAACGCTGCCCTCCAGGGTGACATTGACGCTGCCCAGGAGCATGCCCTCCATGGGGTAGTTCAGGAAGACGCCGGGTCCCTGCTGGTCCAGCGTCACGGTGACGACCCCGGAGGTGCCGGTGTTGGCGGGTGTGGCGTTGTCGTTGGCGAAGACCTCGATGATGTTCGCGCCCGGCACTAGGGTCACCCGCCGGCTGAACTGGCCGCCGGTAATGTTGAGTGTGCTGGCGCTGCCATTCAGTTCCAGGCTGGCACTGCTGATATTGTTGCCGCTGGTGACGTTACCGGTGACGCGCAGGCTGGCGCTTGAGGTAACGTAGCCGCTCCGGGGCTGCTTGATCAATACGGTGGGCCGTGTGCTGTCCTGAACCAC
>CAZPSW010000010.1:6713-15188 GCA_964589255.1 uncultured Dehalococcoidales bacterium | reverse complement strand
AGGAAGAGGCGGTAGGCGAAGGTGCCGCCGACCACCGCCAGTAATATCCAGGTCAGGCCACGGGGCCGGAAGATACCCTCGCCGATGATGACCGAGGCCAGACCCATGACGATCATGCCGATGCCCATACCGACGTCGGTGAAGCCCTGGTTCTGCGCCACCAGCGCCCCGGCCAGCGCCACCGAGCCGTTGGAGAGGGAGACCCCCATGATGGTGGTCATGTCCGTGCTGGCACCGAGCCCCCGCACCATTTGTTCGTTGTCCCCGGTGGCCCGAAGCGCCAACCCCACCTCGGTGCGCAGGAACCAGTTGAGCAGGAGCAGCGTCAGCGCGAGCAGCACGCCGCAGAAGACGATCGCCAGGATGACGCTGGAGGAAATGCCGAGCCAGTCCGAAACGTGTTCGAAGACGGTGATCTCACGCAGCAGCGGGATGTTGGCCCGGCCCATGATGATCAGGTTCACCGAATATAGTGCCACCATCATCAGGATGCCGGAGAGCAGCGCGTTGATGCGAAGCTTGGTATTGAGCAGGGCAGTGACCGTCCCGGCGGCGGCGCCGCTGAGGAAGGCCGCCGCGGTAGCCAGCCAAGGATTGACGCCGGCCACGATGAGCACCGCCGCCACCGCGCCGCCGAGGGGAAAACTGCCGTCGACGGTGAGGTCCGGAAAGGCGAGCACGCGGAAGGTGAGGTAAACCCCCAGCGCCACGAAGGCATAGACGATGCCCTCGTAGGCCGAGACCGCGAGCAAGTTACCAAAGATCTCCAAACGCGCGCACGCCCTTCCCGGAGTGTTTGTTGATATGCGGCGGCCACGCCGTATGGCGTGGCCGCGAACGGTTTATTTTACTTGTCGTAGACGGTGGCGGCACTGGCGACGATACCCGCAGGGATGGTGACCCCCATACGGGCGGCGGCGGCGGTGTTGACCGAGAGGCTGATCACCGCGCCCTTCTCCACCGCGACGCCATTGGCCTCGCCGTCTTTGAGCACACGGGCCAGCATCTTGCCGGTCTGGATACCGATGTCGTAGTAGTCAAACCCGTAAGCCGCGATGCCGCCACGCTCGATCGACGGTTCGTCGGCGGGGAAGAACGGTATCTGATTGTCCTCGGCGATCTTAATCAGCGCTTCCAGCCCGGAGACCACCGTATTGTCGGTGCCCACCCAGATGGCGTCAACCTTGCCCACCAGGGACTGGGCGGCAGTGAGCACGTCGGCGCTGGTGGAGACGGTGGCTTCAACCACCTCTATGCCGCGCGCTGCGGCGGCGGCCAACAGTTGCTCCGTGAGGAATACGGAATTGGATTCCCCGGCGTTATAGAGGGTACCCAGTTTCTTCACTCCGGGCACAATCTGGAGGATCACGTCAACGTCATCACTGACCACGATCATGTCCGAGACGCCGGTGACGTTCTCGTCGGCGTGGGAGGCCCAGTCACCGACCAGCCCGGCACCAACCGGGTCCGTCACCGCGGAGAAGACGACGGGGATACCGCTGCCGGCGGCGGCCTTCACCGAGGCCTGGCTGTCCGGAGTGGCGATGGAAACGATGGCGTCAACCTTGTCCGAGACGAATTTCTGGGCGATCGAGGCCACCAGCGTCATGTCACCCTCGCTGGTCTGGTAGTCGAATTCAACGTTCTCACCCACCACGTAGCCCTCGGCGGCCATGCCGTCGATGATGCCGTTACGGGTGGCGTCGAGCGCCGGATGGGTCACGATCTGGCTGATGCCGATCTTGGTTACTTTGGACCCGGCGCAGCCGCTGAGCGCGCCCAGCACCAGGCTCAGCACGAGCACCAGACAGAGACCGATCACCATTGTGGATAACCGTTTGTTACGCATTGCTTCCCCTCCTGGTAAATTATCCCGGCGGTGACCTCATATTTCTTTTACCGCCACCGTCTATCCGTGATCGATGGCCACTTCACGGGCCAAGCATATAATAACATCATCGGCGGTCATGTACCATACCTTTAGGGCGCATTTTCAAACAAGGCGCCGGGACATCGCCCGATGCCGCATGCCGGCCTCAAGGAAAGTGGCCCCGGCGGCCCGGTAGCCGCAGGACCGGTAGAAGGCGACCACCGGTGACTGTGCGTGCAACACCATGCGGCGTACATTCCGCGCCCGCAGCACGTCTTCAATGAAGGCCAGCATGGCGCGCCCGATGCCGTGACGCCGGTAAGTTTGCAGCACCGCCATGCGCTCTACCTTGGCGGTGGCGGCCTCCGGGAAACGTATCCGGGCCGTGCCCACCACTGCCCCTGCCGCGGTAGCCACCACGTGCAGCGCGGCGGCGTCCAGGCCGTCCGTTTCAAGTTCCGCGTCAACGCCCTGCTCCATCACGAAAACGGCCTGACGCAGTGCTAAAGCAGCCCGAAGTTCCGTCTCGCTTTCTGCCAGTTTACAGACGAATTCACTCACCACCGGATTATAGCGCAGTCCCACCAGGCGCGCACTGTTGGCAGGCGTCGAATTACAGCGTATAGTGGGGGAAATTCCACCAAGGAGGGTTGAAATGTCCGCAAAGGAGTTCCCGGCCAGTCTGAACGTCGATTATCCCGAGAAACTGAGTCGGTTGAGCAAATTTTTCCGCATCATCCTGATGATTCCCATCGCGGTGATTCTGTCCCTGGTTAATTCCAACAACGCGAGTTGGAACACCACCGACGTCGCGAGTTACCAGTACACGGGCGTCGCCATCCTCGTCGTGCCGCTGTTGCTGATGCTGGTCTTCCGCCGCAAGTACCCGCGCTGGTGGTTTGACTGGAACCTGGCGCTCTACCGGTTTTCCACCCGCATCGGCGTCTACATCGGCCTGCTGCGGGACGAGTATCCCTCCACCGACGAAGAACAGGCGGTGCACCTGGATATCACCTACCCGGACGCGGAAAAAGACCTCAACCAGTGGCTGCCGCTGGTAAAGTGGTTTCTGGCGATTCCGCATTACATCGTGCTGGCTTTTCTCTTCATCGCGGCGGTAGTCAGCGTGGTGATCGCCTGGTTCGCGATCCTCTTCACCGGCCGTTATCCCAGGGGGCTGTTTGACTTCGTGGTCGGCGTCACGCGCTGGGAACTGCGCGTCATGGCCTACGCCATTTTACTGACCACGGATGTCTATCCGCCGTTCAGCCTGGATTAGCGGGCCGCCCGCGTGGGCTGAAACTAGCCGCCGAGCGCGGCGCGGAAACGCAGGCACCGGCGGTTCCGTGGCCGCGCCTGAAAATAATGCCATCGCCGCCGGGTTATTAACGCCATATTTGGGGTTCAAGGGGCGCAGCTATTACTCAGGTTTCCGCGTCATTGCCGAACTCGGCAATGCCCTTGTCCCGCCGCATCCGGGCCAGGATACGTTTGCGGTCCGCCTTGTCCATGTCCAGTACGTTCAACAAACGCTTCAAAAACCTGAAGCTGGCCTCGTATTCCGGGCTGATAAGTTCCGTCACGCCGAGGCTCCGCAGCAGGTCAGCTTCCTTGACGCGGTGTACCCGGGCAATGATCCTCAGCTGCGGGTTGATGGAGAGGGCCGCCTTGACGGTGGTCACCACCGCGATCGGGTCAGGGAAAGTCACCGCCAGCGTACCGGCCTGACGCAGGTTCACCAGGCTCAGCACCCGGATGTTGCTGGCATCACCGTGGACGCAGACCCGGCCTTCACGCCGCAGACTGGAAATACTGTCCGGGTCAAGCTCAATGATGACGTTGGGGATACCGGCGTCGTGCAGCCCCTGGGCAATGTTGCGGCCCACCCGCCCGTACCCGGCTACCACCACCGACCCCACCCCGCGGGTGGCCGCACCGGCCACCGCCGCGGCCACCGGTTCCACTTCACCACCTCGGTGCGTCAGTCTGCGGTACAACCAGCCCACGGAACTGATGGAAAGCGGCGTCAGGATCATGGTCACCAGGGCGCTGGCCAGGATCAGGGAATAGAAATACGAGGAAACGACACCGGCGTCGAGACCTATCTGCGCCAGGATAAAACTGAACTCGCCGATCTGAAAAAGCCCGGCACCGACGAAAAGGGCGACACGGCCACCGTAGCCAAAGAGACGCACGATGCTGAAAACGGTGGTGAACTTGATGAAAATGATGAGGCCCACGGTGGCCGCCACCAGCCACCAGTTCTCTAACACAAAGCGTGGGTCCAGCAGCATCCCCAGTGAGACGAAAAAGAGCGCCGCGAAGATGTCCCGTAACGGCGTGATCTCCGCCAGCGCGCGGTGGCCGAACCTGGATTCCCGGAGCACCAGGCCGATGACGAAGGCGCCGAAGACCACCGAAAGTCCGAAAAAGAAGGTGCCGATAGCCGCCCCCAGGCAAAGCACCATCACCGTCAGCAGGAACAACTCGCGGGAACGCACGCCGCCGATCCGCCCCAGCAACCAGGGCAGTACCCAGATGCCGAGCACCACCGCGATGCCGATGAAGAGTACCGCCTTGCCAATGGCGATGGCCAGCGCCAGGGCGACGTTCTCCACGCCGCCGCTGAGTAACGGCGTCACCACCACCATGAAAACCACGCTGATGTCCTGGAGCACCAGCATCGCGATCATGATACGCCCGTGCACCGCGTCCAGTTCGCCGCGCTCCATCAGGATCTTGAGGCAGACCATGGTGCTGCTCAGGGAAATTACCAGCCCGAAGACCACCGCCTGAGCAAACGGCCACTTGAAGAGCGCCATGCCCGCCAGGAATCCCAGCCCGAAAGTGACCAGTATCTGAATCAGGCCACCCCAAAGGCCGGTCCTCCCCACCTGCTTGAGCTGAAAGATGGATACTTCCAGCCCCAGGGTGAACATCAGCAGGGCCACTCCCATGGTGGCGGCCGCCTCGATCAGCGCCAGGTCACTGACCAGGCCGAGAGCATACGGGCCGACGCCTGCCCCAACGATGAGATAGCCCAAAATCACGGGCTGGCGCAGACGGTGGGCGATCATGCCCCCCACCAGCGCCGCCGCCAGTAGCACCGCGATACTGATTACCGGGCCCAGTTCTTCCACGTTCACACCCCAGCTGGTAATAAACGTATTGTAGCAGACCACGGAAAACTACACCCCCGGGCCACCACGCACCCCAAAAATACGCTATAATGGCGCCGTGAGGCAGCACCTGAGCGAAACCATCATCTAAGTCATAGACCTGCGCAAGACCTACGACGATAATACAGCGGTGGACGGCGTCAGCTTCGATGTCTACGCCGGCGAAATATTCGGTCTGCTGGGCCCCAACGGCGCCGGCAAGACGAGCACCCTGGAGAGCCTCGAGGGCATCCGCGCCCCGGACGGCGGAAATCAGGCCGGTGGCACCGGTGGGGCCGGCTCCGGGGACACCGGATCGGGATTCCGGGGGAACTTGGCGTGGTACTTGTCCATGTCGATCAGCCGCGTCGGGTTGGCCACGTTATTGGGATCGATGGCGTCCTTCACCCGGGCCACGATGTGATGCACGTCGGCGAAGTTCTTACCGGTGATGTTCAGCGTCGTCATGCCGGTGGCCAGCGCGATCACGCCCGCTTCGCGCGTCTGGCGGATGTGCTCCACGAAGCTCTGCTGGATGACCTCGCAGTTTGCCATCGTTTTCTCAAATGGATAGTCCACCTCGCCCAGGGCCTGGTGACAGAAATCAAAGGGCAGTATCCAGTCCGGCTGGCCCGCGTCCAGCGCCGGTGGCGTATACTTCTCCAGGTGCGCAAAGGCGGTGGGGAACTGCTGCAGCGCGGTGTCCATGGAATCAAAGAGGATGGTGGTATTACCCAGACCACCGCCGATACGCATCCAGCGGCAGGCATTGGCGTCCCTGATCCAGTTGTTGATGGCGTAAGGCGCCCAGCGTTCGTAGACCTCCGCCGGTACCATCTCGCCGCCAGTCTCCGACATGATCTGCCGCAGCACCTTCTCCTCGTAAACCACCTGTTCCTCAGAGGCCATGCCCCAGAGGCAGATGGCCACCGTATTGCGGCAGTTGTCCTGCCAGTAGTTACTAAGCCAGGTGTCCCAGTATTCCTCCCGGGACTTGGCCCACCACCAGTTGAAATAGATCGCCGGCCAGTGGTGCAGCACCATGCCGATTTCGGCGCGACCCATTTCGTACATCGCGTCGACGGCCGCCTCGAGCGACGGGTAGTTGATCAGAAACCACTTGAAACGGTCTTCCGGGAGCTCGGATTTCTTTTCCGGCGCGATGCCCCCGGTGGGCCAGACGGCGGGCCCCGGCACCGGCGGCTGGAGCGAGGTGGCCGCTGGTGCCTGAAGCAGATCCGCAAAATCATCCAGGCGTCACGATGCCGAGCGCGCCGTGGTTGCCGGAGACGCCGCGCAGCACGCCGCGCATGTCCGGTCCCGGCCCCTCGCCCCAAGAGTAATCGTCCGCCGCGGTGGCCAGCGAACCGGTGCGCACGATGTCCCCGTCCGGCAGTACCCACTCGAAACCGAGCAGGTTGCGGGAGGCCATGCCGGTGCGAAAACCGGTGCCCTGGTTCCCCGCCCAGATCGTATTCGCCAGCGCCGAAGCCTGGCAACCGGCCTCCGGCACACCGTTGAAGAGGCCGCGCTTGATGGCCTCGGCGTGGACCTGGGCGTGGGTCACGTTGGGCTCGATGATGGCGTACATGTTCTTTTCGTCGATTTCAATATGGTTCAGCCGCTTGGAGTCCATGATGCACCAGTAATCCGCCGCCGCCGCGGTGGCCGGCATGAACATCCCCGAACCGATGATGGTGAAGGGGAAATGATACCGGTTGGCCAGTTTCACGATCTGGACCACGTCTTCGGTACTGCCCGGCGCCACCACGAATTCCGGCGGGCGGCGGCGCAGCATACCGGCGGCATAATAATCACGGCTGTAGGCCTGGGTCACGGCGCGGTCGTCGGCCACGTGGCGTGCGCCCAGTATGTCGATCAGGCCCTTCAATATCCTGGCGTGCTTGGCGTCATCCTGCGGCATTAACCCTGCCTCCCGTTTACCAGGTCAGTCAAATCCAGCACCTGGAGCGAACTGCCGGTGGCGCTGGTGGCGTCGAGGAAGTTACGCTGGCACCAGCCGCAGGCGGTGACGATGGCGTCGGCGCCGGTGGCTTCGGCCTCCAGGATGCGCTCCTGTGCGGTGAAGGCATTGAAATCCGGATAGGTCTCCCGCACGCCGGCACCGGCGCCGCAGCACCAGGCATTTTCCTTGATCCGCTCCATCTCCACCAGCTCCACGCCGGGGATGGCCTTTAATATCTCACGCGGCGCGTCATAGACCCCCATGATGGCCTGGCCGGGGACGTAGACGTGGTCCAGCCGTCCCAGGTGGCAGGAGTCGTGATAGGTCACCTTCAGCGGTTTCACCGCCGCCAGTTTCAGGCCGCCGCCGTCATCGAGGCGGCGCAGGAACTCCACCGTGTGCAGCACCTCAATATCAGACCCCAGTTCCGGGTAATGCCGCTTGAAGGTGTGGTAGCAATCGGCACAACTGGTAACCAGCGTCTTGACTCCGGCACGCCGCCAGGCCTCCAGGTTGTGTTCCGCGTACTTGGTCAGTTCCGCGCGGTAGCCCATCTCGTCGGCGCGGCCGCCGCAGCAGGCTTCCGCGGCGCTCATGATACCCACGTCGACGCCCGCGTCCTGTATCAGCCCCAGCGCCTGGCGCGCCACGCCCTGAAGGTCCCTGTCATAACAAAGCACGCAGCCAGCGTGAAAGACGACCTCGGCCTTTTCCTGACCCAGGTCCTTCACCTTAAGGCCGTCCGCCCACTGCCCGCGCGCCGCCTTCGGCTGCGCCATCATGTTGTCCTCGCGGCGCAGGCCCTCGAGTATCTGCGCGTGCGCCGGCAGCAACTGGCCGTCGCTGACAAAGCGGTGGCGCATCTCCTGTATCACGCGCAGCGGTTCCATGTCCTGGACACGCTTGCAGTTGGCGTCACAGCCACCGCACATGTTGCACTTCAGAAAGACATCCAGCAGCTCCCGGGAATCATCATAGCCCCATTCGCCGTGCACCAGGGCCTCGGTAGCGTCCATGCGCCCCTGGCAGGAGTAGCCGTCAAAGTAGTAGTAGGCACTGGAGGGACAGACCTTGGCGAAACGGGCGCTCTTGACCTCCCAGGAATCCACCCACTTACAGTTATGACAGCGGGCGCAGTGCCAGGCCACCTTTTCCAGGTCCCAGAAGTATTTAGAGTGCCACGGGTCCTTAGGCACCGATACTTGCTTTTGCGGTGTCATGTCTTCTCCTTCAGGCTAGAAACAAAGCTTGCCGGGGTTCAATAAGTGGTCCGGGTCAAGGGCGTCTTTGACCACCCGCAGCATGCGCGTGTAACCGGCGCTGCGGGTGTAAACCATGCCTGCCCAGGGGCCATACGGGGTGGCGAATAGGCCACCCATGTTGACCACGCGCTGGCTGGCCGCCAGGAAGAGATGTCGCACCTGCTCCGTGGCGGCGGCGTCTGACGGGTCATAGCTGAAGCCATAGCTGCACCAGCAGTG
>CAZPSW010000010.1:0-6703 GCA_964589255.1 uncultured Dehalococcoidales bacterium | reverse complement strand
ATCACCGCCGACGCGCTCCGCATCATAACCGTGCTCGGTGGCGATACCGAGCACCGCCGCGGTGAATTCCGGCGCCCGCTCCAGCGTGGTATTGAAAAAGATGTCCTGGCGCGCGCCGCCGTGACGGAATTTCCAGTAAGGCTGGTCCGGGTAGGGATGACGCAAGAGCGGTATCAATTTGGCACCAAGGTCCGGTACATCCGCCAGCGTCGGCAGCACCGCGAAATTGAGCTCCTTTGCCAGGTCCGCCAGCGCCGCCGCCTCGTAGGCGATCCTGTCTTCGGGGAAGCGGTGCGTTCCGGAAAGCACCAGCACCAGCGTCCAGGGCGGCAAGCTGGCGCGCAGAGATTCGAAATCCAGTTGCAGTGGCGCCGCCAGTATCGTCGCCAGCTCGGTACGGTGCATCACGAAACATTCGCTGCCGAGCATCACGCGCTGCACGCGGTAGAGGGGCACCACCACCTCCTCGACTTTCTGGAAGGGCAGGAAACAGACCCGGTCCTGCGCTGGGATCGGTTCAATCTTGATGTTCGCCCAGGTGACGATGCCGAAGGTGCCCTGGCTGCCCAGAAACAGGCGCGTGCCGGGAATGATGGCGTCCGGGAAGCACTGGCCGGTCATGCCCTTGCCCATGGCAGTGCCGGTCCAGAAACGGTCACCATTGGCCAGTACCACCTCCGCAGTTTGCAGCGCCTCGGAGTATTCGCTCTTGGGAATCAACAGCGGTTCGCGCTCCAGGGCGCTTGTGAGCACGGATTTCTCCGGGTGCGGCAGCAGCGGGCTGCAGACCATCATGCCGCTGGGCTCAAGCTCACGCTGCGCCTGCGTCCAGGTGACACCGGGTTCAACCTTGATCTTCTTGTTGCGCTGGTCCACTTCCAGGATGCGGTTCATGCGCCTTAGATCAAGGATGATGCCGCCCTGGCTGGGAATACCAGCGCCGTTTAGTCCCACCGCCGAGGAACGCGGCGTGACCGGAATCTGTTCGGCACCGGCCAGGCGCATCACCGCCTGTATCTGATCCGCGTCTTCGGGGTAGGCGACCGCGTCCGGCTGGCGTGCCTGCACCAGGCTGTGGTCACCGGCATACCCCTGTAAAAGGGTCGGGTCCTCACTGCAATTCGCGGCACCGACGATGGCCGCCAGGGAACTGATCAAAGCCATACTGCCTCCAGACTACGCCCCCGCGGGACCTGACTCCATGACAGCACAACTTTGGGCACCCGTCAATGATTTGTGATATTCGGTTGACATACTGCTCATATTATCGTATTATGTGAGCATTATGATTAAACTCGACGGCATTGACAATCAATTGATCCAATTACTGGCCCGGGACGCGCACCGTACCAGCGAGGAACTGGCACAGCGGCTGGAAACGAGCCCGGCCACGGTGCGCCGCAAGATCAGGCGCCTCCTCGACGACCGGGTGATCAAGGTGATTGCGGTGGCGGATCCGGACAAGGTGGGGCTGCCGGTGACCACCATCATCGCGCTGGACGTGAACAAAGAGAAGGTGGAATCAATCGTGGGGGCGCTGCGTGAAATGCCGGAGGTGAAATGGATCTCCACCGTTTTCGGACGCTTCGACCTGCTCTTCGGCGCCCGTTTCAAGTCCACCGAAGAACTCTCGCAGTTCGTGCAGAACCGGCTGACCCACGTCAGCGGCATCCGGGACAGTGAAGTCTTCATCTGTCTGAATACCATCGGCGGGCGCTACGGCCAGGTCTGAAACCGCCCCGGACCCGGGCTTGGGTTAGACCCTCTTGCTGATCAGGAGGCGGGCATACTCGCTCTGCATGGCCTGCACCCGGGCGATTTCGTCCCCGCTAAACCACCGCTCCAGGTCCACCTGCGGGTATTCCCCGCGCCAGTACTGCCACTTGTGTTCGTAGGGCACGGTGGCGTCAAATCCCATGCGCAGCACCGGGGCGGTGGGGCCAATGGCTTCACCGGCGGTGCCGGAGATGCGGGTGCCCGGCGGTACCAGTATCAGGTCTTCCTTGGGGTTGACCCGGGTGTTGATCGCCCAGAGGACTTCATCCGCGCTGTAAATATCGACGTCGTCGTCCACCACCACCACCATGCGCAGCGCGCTTGAGGCCGCCCAGGCGGCCATGAAGAGGTTGGTGATGTGTTCTTCGTCCCGGCGCCGCTTCTTGCTGACCTGGATCACGACGCCGTTCCAGCCCTTCATACACTCCATGGAGTTGACGTCCGTGACCAGGCCCGGCCACTGCCGGTTGAAGAGGTCATAGAGCGCCGCCAGGTTGGTCAGGGACTGCATGTAGGCGTATTCAAAGGAATGGCCCTGCACCACGTGAAAAATGGGATTGTCCCGGCGGTGGGTGATGGCGGTGGCCTGGAACTTATAGGTCACCCGCGCCCGGCCCTCGTGGCCGTGATATTCCGGGAAGAAGGGCGTTGAGAAGTCCTTTTTCTGCTCCGCCTCGTCACTCTCCCAGACCACCTGGCTGGTATCGACGTAACCCTCGATGACCCATTCCGAGTTGGCGATAGCCATGGCGTCGACGGTCTTCGCCCGGGTGATGGCCACCGGCGCGCCCTGGATACGGCCGATGATGCCCAGCTCATCAGTGCCGGTGGGTATCATCAACGGCACCAGTTTGCCCGCGGCCACCGCCTGCACCGCCGGGGAGGGGCTGATATTGATCGTCAGCGGCATGTTCTGGCGCTGCTTGCGGCATTCCAGTATCCAGTACTCGAAGTGGCCGCCCGGATTGAAGGCCAGGCTGGACCAGTCCTTACCCCGGAAATTAATCCTTTTATAGGAGACGCAGTGCCCGATCTCAGGCCCGCTAATCAGCACCAGCCCACTGCCCAGTATGCGTCCGGGGTCAGTCTCGGTATGCTGGATTACCGGAATCGTGCCCATCACGTCGAGGTTATCGCTGATCACCACTTCCTGGCAGGGGCCGCCGTCAACCACCTCGGGCGGCAGCGGGTTTTTCAACCCTTCCAGGCCCAGCAGCATCAGCTCTTTGGGGCTGCCGACGCCGAATATTTTGGCCATGCGCTCCTTTCTGGAGAACAGGTTGGCCATGATGCGGTGGCCGGGGTAGCCCTTGATGTTATTGAAGAGCAGTGCCGGGCCGTTGTCCAGCGCCTTGGTGACGCCGGATACTTCGAGGACCGGGTCGACTTCTTTGTCCGTCACCAGCAGGTCGCCTTCCGCGGCCAGGTAACCCAGCACGCCGCGGCTGCTGGTGATGTCTTTCTGCGCCATTCTGCTTACCCCCTGAACGTGGTGCGTCGCCCGGTGACGGCGTGCCCCAAGCATACCACGAACGGGGTGGCGGTTACTTCACCAGCGGTTCTTCCGCGGACTGCGGCAGGTGGCAGAGCCGGCAGGTATTGCGTATCGGCTGTATCTCTTCGCTGACGATACCGGTGGGGATGTCCGTGTAATGGCTGCGGGGAATCTTGGTGGCCACGTGGCCTTCCCCGAGGGCGACACCGGTGACGTGGCAGCTGATACAGGCATTGCCATCACGATTGATCTTCAATTTACTGATGTCATGCGGCACCAGGGGCGGCGCGCCGGGGTATTCGCGCGGCAGCAGCGTCGCGAAACCGGGACCGTCCTTGGAATACTCAATGCTGCCGGGTTGAAGAAATGGATGCCGACCACCCTCTCCGGGTGCTCGGCCCGGGTGCCGATCATGCTCACCATGAAGCCGGAACTGTCGCTGGCCAGTATCGTTTCCGGTGCGCTGAGGGCGCCCAGTTCCTGGAAGATCTGCTGTTTGTAGGGGAGGTCTTCTTTGACGTTCTCGCTGACCAACTGCACACCTTCGCTGCCGCCGCCAGGTCGGTATGAAGGTGTATCCGGGCGCGCACCGCGTCCATTTCCGCGCCGGTCATCTTACCCTTGTCCACCGAAAAACGCTGCAGGTTGTCCCGAATGCCGGTCAACCCCGCCGCAACTGTCTCACGGGTGGCCGGGGCGGAAATATAATTCACTTCAAACCCGTTTACCGCCGCCACCTGGGTGATCTGCCGCCCCATGATACCGCTGCCGAGCACACATATCCTGGTGATCTCCACCGCGTTACCTCCTGATCATTGTTGAGCGTCACGTCCCCCAAAAGGACACCACTTGTGAAGTTGCAGTGAAAGCGCCGCCGGCGTCCCTGCCACCGGTGCGGTACGGGTACCGTCCGCCAACAAGTTGACGCCGGGACCGTAAACCAATATATTAGGAGCATCTGAATACTGGAGGCGACCAATGGAAGCATATTGTGTGAAGTGTAAAGCCAAGAGAGAAATGAAAGATTCCAAGAGTGTCACCATGAAGAACGGCAAGCCCGCCACCCAGGGTATCTGCCCCGCCTGCGGCACCAAGATGTTCCGCATCGGCAAGGGCTAGCCGTTTCCGGAAACACGGCTTGACCAAAACGGGGGCCAGCGCCCTTACCACCGAGTAATTCACGACTGGACGGGGCTTCCTCGAAAAGATATACGTTGGACATCACCGCCGTCCACCGGTTAACGCAAGCGCCTCCAGGTGAGACCTCGCTGAGTGTTATGGTGCCATCAAAGCCCGGGCGGGATAAGTCTGGGAAGGCTACAGATTCTGACCCGATGATATCGACATGCGCGCCGCCGGTTCTCCCCTGACAGCGCCCCGCGCATCTGTTAGAATTGGTCACAGATGGACACCGACTCCCAGCCAAAGACCTGGCGCAACCGCACCACCTTCCTGCTCACCTTCGTGCACTTCAGCCACGACATGTGTCTCGGCATCCTGCCCGCGCTGCTGCCCTTCATCCGCGACGCCCTGGAACTGGATTACTTAAGGGCCAGTGGCCTGCTGACGGCGCTGATCGTCACCGCCGGTCTGGCGCAGTTCCTCGGCGGCTGGCTCGGCGACCGCCTCCCGCGACGCCTGCTGGTGGCTATCGGCGTCGGTGGCGTTGGCGCCTGCACCCTGATCGCGGGACTGCTGCAGAGTTACTACCCCCTGATCGCGGTCTTCCTCCTGCTGGGACTGGCGGCGGGCCCCTATCACCCGTCCGGTATCGCCATGATCTCCGAGCGTTCCCGGACCGACCAGCGAGGGCGCGCCATGGCCTGTCACATGGTTGGTGGCAGCGCCGGGTTCTTCGTGGCCCCGGTACTGGGCGGCTTCATCGCCACCACGCTGGGCTGGCAAAGCACCTTCCTGCTGCTTTGCATCCCGGCCCTGATATCGGTACCGCTGGCGCTGCTGGTGCTGCCGCGCGGCGTGGTGAAGGCCACTACCGGATCGCTGCCGCAACAGACTGACGGGGCGTGGGTGGCGCGGCGGCCGGTGATCACCATGGCGGTGCTGGCGATCGTGATGGAGATGGTGACCGGAGCGGGAATATCCTTCCTGGCGCTGTTCCTGGTGGACTTCCAGGGTTTCACCCCGGGCGCGGCCACCATGTGGATCGGTCTGCTGCGCGGCGGCAGCGTGGCGGGCAGCCTGCTCGGTGGTTACCTCGCGGACCGCTGGGGACGCCTGCAAACGGTGTTGCTCTCTTTCTTCGCCGGTGGCCTGGCGCTGTTTTCGCTCCTCTATCTCGGCGGCGTACCGCTGCTGGTGATGCTGTTCTTCTTTGGCCTCTGCAACATGATGCGCGAGGCCGCGGTGCAGGTCTATTTGATGGACAACACGCCGTCCCGCTTCCGGGCCAGGTTGATTGGTATCTACTTTGGCTTTGGGCTGGAGGGGACCAGCGTGATGGTACCGCTGGTGGGCTTCGCGATGGACAATTACGGCGTGGCCAGCGTTTACCTCTGGCTCGGCGCCGGGGCTACCTTTATGTCCGTGCTCACGCCGCTACTGTTTTCGGCCCGGTTCCTGCGCGGCGGCAAGTCTAATCGCCGAAGCCGGACGCCGCTGGCTCGTTCAGGGGCAGGGTGAAGAAAAAGGTGCTGCCGGCACCGAAGGTGCTTTCCGCCCAGATGTCCCCATCCATGATCGTCATGTACTGCTTGCTGATGTTCAGGCCCAGACCGGTGCACTCCTTGGCTTTGTCCCCCAGGGTGTCCGCCTGGTAGAGGGCGTCGAAGATCTTTTTCAGATGTTCCTTCTGGATGCTGATGCCGGTGTCTTCGACGCTAATCTAGAGGAACTTGCCGCGCACCTGGGCGGAGACGCTGATATCACTGCCCGACGCTAAAAACTTGGTGGCGTTGGAGAGCAGGTTGAAAAGCATCTGGCGCACCATTTTCAGGTCCGCGGTGACCGCCGGAATGTCCTCACTGACATCGATCACGGTGGACTGGCCCGCCTTATCCATTACCGAGCGGATCTCCCGCAGCACGTCCGCCACCACTTCCCCGATCTTGATCTCGTCCGGTTCCACGCCTACCTTACCGGCTTCAACCTTGCTCAGGTCGAGCACGTCGGCGATCAGGTTCAGAAGGTGCTGTCCTCTCAAGTAGATGTCACTGATGCAGCGCACTTGTTCCTCGTTGAGTTCATCCAGAATGCGGTCCGAAAGCAGCTCCGAGAAACCCAGGATGGCGTTCAGCGGGATGCGCAGTTCGTGGGACATCTGGGCCAATAAATCAGATTTGGCGGTATTCGCCCGTTGCAGTTCCAGATTTCTCTTTTCCAGCTCTTCCTAGTTCTGCTGACGCTCGATGTCATCATGGATGATGGCGGTGAAGAAACGCCCCTTCTGCGTCTGCCAGCTGGCCACCGAGACCT
>CAZPSW010000009.1:0-15723 GCA_964589255.1 uncultured Dehalococcoidales bacterium | reverse complement strand
GTCCAAGGTAACCGCGGACGTTTGGCCGGGCACCCGGGGTTCCGGCCGGGGCAGTCCGGCGCGCCCAAAGGGGTCATCGCGAAAAGCCACGCCCGCCAGGTTCGGGTAGGACGTAAATGCCCTCTCCAGGCGGTAGCCCAGCCCGCCGGCAAGCAGTTGCCGGTAGTAGCTGCCGCTCAGGGGGAACCGCTCCGGCGCCCGGGCCACGCTGCCGTAGGGCCGGCCGCTGTAGAACACCAGATACTCGGAGGAGGCCAGGTGCTGGGCCAACGTGGTCATCTTTTGCGCGTTGTCCGGATCGTACACTGGGAACTGCCAGACCCGGTACGTATCCCGCTGGCACCGCAGATACTAGTCAAGCCCAAGGAGACCTCAGGCGAGGCGGAGGAACTATTGATTCGCTCCATCTACGACGACGAGAGGGTTGCCTTCCTGATTGAGCCGCTGGGCGAATGGAAGATAAAGCATGACAGGGGGGGCCGCACCGACCGCTACGGGGACGCCCTGGCGCTGCAATTCCCCGCCGACATCACCAAGGCGATTCCCTATTTCGGCATGGGCGAGGTCAACAACGAGGTCATCATCTACCAGTGGAAAGCGGACTGGGAGTACGCTCCCGGTCACTACGTCGACGATGAGTTCCCCGGTATGGTGGCAGACTTCTATCCCTACTCCGGCAAGGCGCCGGGTGAGATGGCCGATGGTGCTGACTATGGCAAGGACGGACAGGTTTGGCCCGCCGTGAAGGCCTTTAACACCTCCTGGGCGGCGGGTAGTCCCCAGTCCGACCCTGATCTCAAGGAGAAGACCTCGGTACAGAAGCTGGTGGCTTCCGGCTTCGGGCAGCTGACTTCAGACAGCAACCAGGACGGGCGCGGTAAGGCCGACTGGGTCAACGGCTGGCACGTCGTCATCACCTTCCCGCGACACCAGGACAGATATGATATCAGGGACGGCTGGACGATCCCCATCAATTTCGCCGCTTGGCACGGGCACCACGACAACCGGGGCGGGCAGAAACACATTTCCACCTGGTCCTCCTTCGTCCTGGAACAGGGGGTCTTGAAATCCTCATTTGGCTGGGCGGCGGCCGCGGCGGTGGTACTGGGGGCGGCGGAGTGGCTCGTCCTCCGGCGGCGTAAGAAGAACACCGCGAAGGAGACGGCATGAAGTCACCCACGGCCTACCTTGTGACCGCCTTTGTGATCGCTTTCGCGGTGCTGCTGCTGGTACCCCTGTGGAGCATTCTGGGGGCCGCCAGCGGCGAATCACATGCCCACGCCATGACCACCATCGAACCGCCCGATTACTTCGCCTGGCGCCTGGAGCAGCAGACGGAGAAATACGGCCAGGCAGACGGCTCCATCAAGCTGACCGACAGCGGCGACATTTACGTGCTGGCGATGCAGTACGCCTTCATACCCCAGGTCATCCGGCTGGAAACGGGCCGCCAATACAACCTGCATTTCTACTCGCCGGACGTGATCCACGGCGCTTCCCTGATCCACGTTGACCAGCACGGTACGCTGAAACCATTCAGTCTGAACACGGTGCTGCCGCCGGGGCCGATGACGATGGTCACCATCGAGCCGCGCCTGCCGGGAGAGATTCTGATTGCCTGCACCGAGTACTGCGGCGTGGCGCATCACCTGATGCATTCCAAGATCATCGTCGAGGGGGAACCCTATCCCATTGAAGTGGTGCCCTGGTACCAGAGAGTGGCGCGGCTCAACCTGCCGGTACCGACCTGGCTGCACCACGATGTCTACATTGACCAGGTGGCCGCCGTTAATCCGGACCTGATCTGGAGCCCGCCCGGCGCGACACCGGCCGGATTCTTCATGGCCCCGCACGGCGAATGGGATTACTGGCACTACCATGGACTGCCGACCCTGGAAGATGAACTGCTGTTTGAGGCCGATATGACCGACGGCGTGCATGACGGCCTGATCGCCCCCGGTACAGGAGGCGTACCGCCCGAATTCATCGCGCACTTTAACCTGCCACCGGCAGAGACCAAGCTTTACATGGCACGGCTAACCCCGTAAGAGATGGAGTGATTGATGGCCCTCATAGACCAGATAAAAGTTGATCCAAGGGACAAAAAGCTGCTCTTCAGCTTCTTCGCGGTGGGCATCGCTTTGCTTGCCGTGGCCGGGGTACTGGCGCTGGTGATGGTGCTGGGGCGCACCCCGGCCATTAGCGCCGGTTCCTCAACACTCTTTTACCGCGCCCTGACGGGTCACTCCATTTACATGTTCATCTTCTGGATCGGTTTCATCCAGACGGGACTACTGATCACCGCGGGCACGGTACTGGTGGGCCGCCGCCTCTGGAGCCTGAAGCTGGGCTGGACCGGTTTCGGTTTCATGGTGGCCGGCATGGTCAGCGCCACGGTGGGTATCCTGATGGGCGCCGAGACCTCATACATCGCGCCGGTACCGCTGGCGGCGGATTACGGCGGCGCCCCGGCCATTTACCTGGCCTTTATATTGCTCGCCATCGGCATGTTTATCATCTGCGTCAACTTCATCATGACGATGATAAAGGGGGTCGAGAACCCGCGTTCCCTGACCAGTTGGGCCGCCTTCCTGCGTGACCTGCCGATATCAAGTTTCGCCGCCATCGCCGGGCTCTTCATCGCCATTCCGGGCCTGATCCTGGCGGTCAAGGTATTCCTGCCGGCGCTGTTATGGTCACTGGGCTATTACGCCTATGACCCGATCACGCTGATCTATTATTCCAACTCCTACCGCCTGAACTGGCACGTCATCTTCCACATCTACCACTACGTGCCCGCGCTGGCCCTGGTGGGCGTGGCCTACGTGCTGGTGGAACTGACCGCCGATGCCAAGTCAATCTACGGCAAACACATCGCGAAGTCACTCTTCCTGCTCTACCCGTTCTTCGTGCCGCCGACCTTCATCTACCACCTGCTGGTGGACCCCAACATCCCGGCCGGCATCAAGTCCATGGGCTCAATTCTTTCTCTGTTGGTGGGCACCCCCACCATCCTCCACATGTTCATTATCGTGGGCATGCTGGAAGCGCGTGGGCGGGCCGCCGGACACGGCGTGCTGGGCTGGCTGAAACACCTGCCGTGGGGCAACCCGGCCTTCGGATCCCTGGCGATGGGCATCCTGACGCTGGGCGTCGGCGGGGCGCTGGCCTACGTGCTGATTCAGGAACAGATGGCGCCCATCCTGCACAATACCTTCGCCATCCCGGCCTACATCCACCCCATGGCCGCCGGTGGCGCCAACATCATCTTCATGGGCGCCGTCTATTACGGCGTCACTCTGCTCACCGGGCGGCAACTCTGGGGATTCGGCATGGCCAAGGTACAACCCTACCTGATGGCCGGCGCCCTGGTGGTGATGGGCGTCTTCGGCAGCCTGGCCGGACTGGCCGGCGTGCCGCGCCGCACCGCCTCCACCGAGTACGCCGGTATCGCGCCCGAATCCTGGGACATGCTGATGAACGTGTCCCTGGGCGTCGGCGGCATCCTGGCAGTGGTGGGTGGCGCCATGTTCGTGCTGGTGATCCTGATGACGGTCATCCGCGGCAAAAAGGTGACCGCCGTTGACGGTGTCATCCGCGGTATGACGCCGGTCTCCATGCCGGCGATCCGGGAACACCGCACCACGCCGGTGACGCTGATTACAATCGCCATGTTCATCGTGGTGATCGTGGTAATGACCATTATTGGTTTCCTGGTGCTCAACCTGCTACCGATGGGTTGACGCCGGAACGCCTGGGGAGGCGCATATGGTCACTAAAAAAGACAAGGCATTGGTCTGGGCACTGATCGCGGTGGCGATCCTCGGCGGGCTGGCCACCCTAGCGGTGGGATTCCTCGTCGACTCCGTGTTATAGGCGGCGCGCGCCGCCTCCTGACAGCCCTCTGAAGGTAGGATTTTTCCCCGGCCGTGAACTCCTCTTCTCAGAGCGCGCCTGGGCCTGTTTCCACGGCCTCCCCGATGTGCTAATATAATTATAATATGGAGGTAGAAATGCGAAAATTAACGCTCATCATCGCCGTCATCATGGTAGGGCTGATCCTGGCCGCCTGCGGGGGTTCGGATTCTTCGTCCGGCTCCGCGCCAGCTGAAATTGACGCCGCCAAGATATATAAAGCCACCTGTGTACCGTGCCACGGCGCGGACCGCCAGGGTATGCCCAACTTGGGCTCGGCCTTGACCCCGGAGACGTTGTCCGGTTCCAGTGACGCCGATGTCCGGGACGCCATCGCCAACGGAAGACCGGGTACCACCATGCTGGGGCAGAGCAACACCCTCAAAGCGGCGGAAATAGATGCCCTGGTGCAGTTCGTGAAGCACACCTCGCCTTAAGCCACCTTTGTAATGGCCCCACTTAACTGGAGAAGATAAAGCCGTTGAGATATCCGCGCTGGCGTTTGACACTGGCCGTAGCGCTGGTGGCAGCATTGTTGATGCCGTTAGTGCCGGTGGCCGCCAACGGCCCTCACGCGGGCGCACGGGAAGTGTTCTCCGGCGCCGCCGGACCTTATGACATCAGGGTCTTCAGCACGCACGCCGTGGGTAACCTGCACCTGTCCGTCTTCGTCACCCCACCGGGTAGCGCCAGCCCCGCCAGCGATGTCAGCGTCGAGGTTTCAGCCGAACGCCAGCGGCGTAGCGCACAAACGGCGGGGCCATCCCCCGCGGTGCGGTCCCTGTCCGACTGGCACAGCACCTACCTGCTGGTTGAAGATGCCGGCGAGTGGCTGCTCACGATAACGCTGGCAGGCCCACGGGGTGCGGCGGCAGTGGACATTCCGATTGAAGTACTGGCGCCGGAGAGCACCAACTGGGGCCTCTGGGGCGCGGTGGCTTTCTTCATCCTGGTGGCGGTCTGGCTGATATTTGAAATGAGGCGGCGTAAAAGCCACCGCCGCGAGCCAGGTGCGTAAGGGGGGCGGGATATGAGACATGCCGGGCTGGTGACATTATGGCTCGTGCTGGTGTTGACGCTGTCCCTGCTGGCCGCCTGTGGCGTTGACACCCCCGAAGCGCACACCTTTGAACTGGAGATCCGCGAACGGTCCTTGGCACCGCAGACGCTGCTATTACAGGTAAAACAGGACGACCGCGTGACCATCGTGGTCAATGCCGACGAGCACCTCGTCTTCCACCTGCACGGTTACGACATTGAGCGTGAGGCGGAACCGGGAGCGCCGGCCACCCTGGAGTTCACCGCCCACGCCACCGGCAGCTTCCCCTTCACCATCCATGCCGCCGCTGACGACCACGAAGCAGAGCCCGACCACGACGACGACCATGAAAACGGACACGGGTCTGAAAAAGAGGAGACCGAGATGGGACGGCTAGAGGTCCGGCCGCGCTAGTGTCCGGCGGGATGGGAAATGGCTGACGGTGTGCGGCACCTGGTGCGGGCCGCCCTTTTGGGCACGGGCCTGGCCATTATTCTTGGCGGCCTTCAGGCGGCTCCGGTGCAGGCGCACGGCTTCGGAGAGCGCTACGACCTGCCGGTACCGCTCTGGTTATACCTCGCCGGAGCCGGTGCCGCAGTGGCCCTGTCCTTCGCGGTAATCGGATTCTTCGTGCGGGGCAAGCCCCATCAGCATGATTACCGGCGCCTCAACCTGCTGCGCTGGCGCGCCGGCAGAGCCCTGATTCATCCAGCGCTGGTAATACCGCTGAAGATTGCCTCGGTGGGCCTGTTTGGCCTGCTCATCGCCACCGGTCTGATGGGAGATTCCGCGCCCACCAATAACCTGGCGCCGACACTGGTTTGGGTGCTCTGGTGGGTGGGACTGACCTACGTCTCCGCGCTGCTGGGCAACGTCTGGAGCCTGATCAACCCGTGGCGCATCATTTACGAAGCGGCAGTCGGGCTCTGTCACGGGCTACGCCGCTCCGGGAAACCGCTGCCCCACCTGCCTTACCCGGAGAGACTGGGAATCTGGCCCGGCCTGGTGCTGTTCCTAGCCTTCGCCTGGGTGGAACTGGTCTACGCCGATGCCGCGGTGCCGCTACGTATCGCCCAGTTGACGCTGGCCTATTCCCTGGTGACCTGGTGCGGCATGCTGCTCTTCGGCAAGGAACAGTGGCTGCGCCACGGCGAAGCGTTCAGCCTGGTTTTTGGTTTTTTGGCGCGGTTCGCACCGTCCGAGTTGAGGGTGACCGACCCGCCGGGTTGCCGGGATTGCGAGTTGGCCTGCCGGGACCGGGACGGCCAGTGCCTCGATTGCCCGGCCTGCTTTCGCCAAGCACCGCCGGGGCAGCGGGAACTGAACCTGCGCCCCTTCGCCGCGGGGCTGCTGCGGAACGAGGTGGTATCACCATCAATGACGGCCTTCGTGGTGGTGCTGCTGGCGACGGTTACCTTTGACGGCTTCATGGCCACTTCAACCTGGGCGAGCACACAGGGTGCGCTCTACGCGAGCCTCCCCAACCTGACCGCCGTGGACACCGTGGGTGTGATCGCCTTCCCGGTGATTTTCATCATCGTTTACCTCATGTTCTCCAGCCTGATGGCGGCGGTCAGTGGCAGCCGCATTGACAGTGGCCAGATAGCGCGGGCATTCGTTTACTCCCTGGTTCCCATCGCGCTGGCCTACCACCTGGCGCACTTCCTCTCCTTCCTGCTAATCCAGGGCCAGCTCATCATCCCGTTGGCCTCGGACCCGTTCGGGTACGGTTGGGACCTCTTCGGCAGCGCCGGGTACAACGTGGACATCGGCATCGTCAATGCCCGGTTCGCCTGGATCACCGCCGTGATCGTGATCGTGGCGGGGCACATCGTCGCTGTCTACCTGGCCCACACCATCGCCATTAGGACGTTCAAAGAGCGGCGCGCCGCCCTGCGCAGCCAGTACCCGATGCTGCTGCTGATGGTGGGCTACACCATGGTCAGCCTCTGGATCATTGCGCAACCAATCGTGGAGATAACGCCGAAATGAAAACCGGTATTTTAACGGCGCTGGTGCTCATCTGTGCTCTATTACTGTTGAGCGGTTGCCTCAACAAACAGCCCGCGGAGGGGGCGCTGCCCACCGCGTCCAACGACTTCGTTTACGAGGCCGTACGGCCGTCTCAGCGCGCGCCCGATTTCACGTTGACGGACCAATACGGCCAGACCGTCAGCCTCAGTGATTTTGGTGAGGAAACGGTGGTACTCGCTTTCTGGTACGTCAACTGCACGCATTCCTGTAAGATCGGCGCCTACACCATCGCCACCCTGCCGGGCCTGCTGGCATCGCACCTGCCCGAAGGCGCCGACAGGATCAACTGCCTGGCGGTGACGCTGGATCCGGAAATCGATACCGCGGCGCAAAGGAAAACCTTCGTCGATACGTTCGTCACGCCATACGGCGGCAATCTGCTTTTCCTCGGTGGTGGCCGGGACCAGGTGGCGCCCATCTGGGACGACTACGAGGTCTTTGTGGAGAAGCAAAGCCTTTCGCAACTCCTGCAACTGCTCAGGCTGACCGAGGCGGATCTGCTGAAGGAAACCGATAAAGACCTGGAGACGGCATTTCACGCCGCTTTACCCGAGGCGGTGAAGCAGGGGGTGAAGGATGGGCTGCACGTGGCCATTGAAGACGACTACTACATCTCACACGTAGACGTGATCTATGTCATCAAGCACGGGGACCCAAAGTTCAAGATTCTGGGCCATGATATTGATCCGGTTAAGTTCGCGGAGCTGTTGAACTACGTGGCGACGCACAAATAAGCATTTGTTTTGCCCCGGGTAACCCACCCGATCGTTTCAGGCACCACAACGGTAACACCATCCCGTTCAGGATTCCGGTGGCACAGGCGATGGCGAACCGAGCCGCCAGTGCTTTGGTGACCGCGGCTACCCGGCGCGTCACGTTTTGGGTGGGGCCTGAATTACGTTGGGAATTCAGGGTAGCGGAGGGTCCGTTTTCTGGTCAGGGCCAGGGCTACGGCAACAGCGCAAACAACGGTACCGACCCCGGTCAACATCCAGTCCGGGAAGGCGAAGAGAAACCCGCCGATGAAGAAGAGTACTCTTTCCCCGATTCTGAGCTCACCAATTTTCATGAGGTAGCCTTCCAGGCCGGAAGTGAGCAGCCAGATGCCCGCCAGTGCCGCCGTCAGGTAGGTGACGATGTCGAGTAGCGAGCTGTCCAGGATTATCAGGGCTGGCTGCAGCACGAAGAAGAAGGGGATCAGGGCCAGCACAATCCCCAGGCGCACCGTCTTGTAAGAGGTCTTTACCGGGTCAGCACCGGCTATGCCGGCGGCCACATAGGCGTGAATGGCCACCGGTGGCGTGAGTCCTCCCATGCCGCCGTAATATATCAGGAACAGATGAATCGCGATCGGGTTGATCCCGGTCATCGCGATCACGGCGGGTGCCATTGTCACCGCGAGGAAGAGGTAGGCGGTGCGGTCCAGCCCCACCATGCCCATGATGAGGCAGAAAACGACGCCCAGCAACAGTATCAGGTAGACATTGTCGGCGCCCAACGATACCACCCAGGCGGTGATCGAAGCGGCGACGCCCGTTTTCAGCAATCCGACCATGAAAAAGCCCATCGCGAAGAAGACACCGACACCGAAGTTGATAAGGCCGGCGAAATGCGCCAGCGCCCCCTCGGCGGTGCGCAAGGTGAGGCGTGTCTTCTTGCTAGTGAAGGAGAGTACCACCATCAGGCCGACGGCGTAAATGGGCACCACGATACCCCAGCGCATGTACACCAGGCCAAAGACGAGGAAAGCGATGACCACGATGTATATCCAACCTTCCCTGAGCGTGTGCAACACGTTTGGGATTTCTTCCTTGGGCAGTCCCTTCAGATTGTGGGTCGCGGCGTAGCCGTCAACTTGGATCAACAACCCGAAGTAGAAAAGTATTGAAGGTATCAGCACCGCTACCAACACATCGGCGTATTCCACGCCGGCGATGACGATCATCAGGAAGACGCCGCCCATGATCGGAGGCATGGTATCGCCACCGCTAGAGGCACAGGCTTCGATGGCGGCGGCATATTCCGGTTCGTATCCCATGCGCTTCATGGCGGGGATGGTGAAAGAGCCGGTGCCGGCGATATTGGCGATGACGCTGCCTGACAGGCTGCCAAAGAACCCGGAGGCCAGCACCGCCACCTTGGAAGGCCCGCCGCGGAACTTGCCGGCCAGGCCCACCGCCAGCTTGAGGAAGAAATCACCGCCGCCGGAACCCATCATAATTCCAGCGAAGAAATAGAACCCGATCACCAGGTACCCCAGCAGTCTTCCGGGTATCCCCAGCATGCCGTTGGCGCCGTAAGTGAAATCAGCCATGACTTCGATGAAATTGAGTTGCACGCCGTAGAATATACCCGGCAAGTGACCGGCGACCAATGGATAGCAGATGGCGAAGGTGAGCATGCCGATGAAGCCCCAGCCGCCGATGCGCCGTGCGGCTTCCAGCGCCTGCATCCCCACGATGATGGATAAGACAACGTGAAAAGTGGTTGGCGGCGGCTCCCACTGCCTGGCCGCAATCGTCTCATGGTTGAGCAGGAAGAACACCATTGCTCCCCACAGCGTGAAAGCGAGTACGTAATCAAACCACGGGGGCGCCTTCTTCTTCTGCGCCTTGGTGGCCCCGAGTCCCATGAAGACGTTGAAGCCGAGGGTGGCGTAGAGGAGATAAATATAGAAAGTACCACTGAGTACCCGGCCGCCAACCGGTACCGCAAACCAGACCAGCAGGAAGAGCACCAGCGCCACCACGGCGCTGGCGAGAAAGATGACCTTTATCGGCCAGGGCATGTACCAGTAACGGCTCAGCCCGCTTTTCTTGGGTTCCTCTTTTTGCGGGGATTGTCCCGCGTTGCTATTAGCGGCGATGGCATCAGGCATTCAGCTTGGCTCCACTTAAGTGTTCCACGGCTCCCGGTGCCGCCTGGAATAAGTGTCCCGATCTTGAGGGTTGGACTTCAGTTTCCGAGGCACCGTGGCGGGGGCACAAAACACGGTGATCCAGGTTTTTGCTAGTCACCTAGCCCCAATTCCTCCACCCATGATGCATCTACCGTCAGGCTTTGATGCATTGAAATCACGGGAATGCCCTGGTCCAACTTGTATTGTGCCCAAAACTCCCGCCATTCTCCCTTGGAAGGATCGATTTTGATACCCCGCGCTTCGGCCAGGGCCTGGGCTTCGGCATAGCCGTTCACGTAAGCGTCAATCAAGCCCACATTTTGCTTCTGACGGCGCTCATGGGCATCGGTCCACTCCCCTATGTCAACGAGGTATCGGCGCAACCCCTCGTGTACCGGGATGTAGGTATTCTCCAGGCTCACCATCAGGTCTCCGAGGGACATGTCGATGTTGCTGGCGTGGTTGTCCTTATAGAGATCGAAGTTTTCGTCCATCCACTTCGCAAAGTTGTATACCAACTCGTCATCGGATTGGGCCCGCGTCACCGCGTACTTGTACCCTACCGTACCCCAGGCACCAACGGCCTCGATCGTGGCTCCGGAGCCGGCGGTGATCGGCCCGAAGACGTACATCGCGCCCCTCTCGCGGAACCTGGCCGCGCCTTCGGGGTCGAAGTCCGAATCGAGGTCCAGAAAGCGTATGCCATGCGGGGCCGCGGCGACTTCGTAGACCATCGCGGAGGAGGGGAAAAACCAGGTCACGTCGGCCCTGCCTTCGGCCACTGCTCTGACTGATCCCTCAGTGGTACCGGTGTCAACCCAGATTATGTCATCGTGATCCACCTGTATCCAGTCCAGTATCGCCCTGGGCACCCGCATCACGGAGTCTGTGCCGGACCAGACCGCCCACTTGGTACCGGGTTTGATGTCGTAGATCGTCTCAATATCCGAGTCCCCGCGGACGAATACTGCGGAGGCGGCCAGCGAATGCACCCAGACGATCCTGACCGGGAAAGGCCCGCCGTCCGCGGTGGACCAATCCTCCACCGCCTCGATGGTGTTCTTCAGCGAGCTCTTACCAACGGACATCGTGAACATGGTACCTTGCTTCACTTGCGTGGCCCGGTTCGCGCCGCCGGCCTCCGGCACCACCCGCAGCTTGGTACCGATATCAGCTTCCATGGGAACCAGAAAGCTGACGTACTTGACCATGCCGCTATTCCCCGCGGCGGCAATGTGCAGAACTTCAGGCCACTGCCACTCCTCGGCTGCCGGGGTGGTGGTTCCCCCTGTTGGTGATGGGGTCTCCGCAGCTGGTGTCGTGGCGCCTCCGGGCGTCGTCGTGGTACCTCCGGGTGTCGTCGTGGTACCCCCGGGTGTGGTCGTGGTGCCCCCGGGTGTGGTGGTGGTGCCGCCAGGTGTGGTCGGGGTACCCCCGGCCGGACTGGCGGTACCGGCGGCAGTACATCCCGCCAGCACCAGCGCACTGATGAGTAATAATGCCATCCCCAGGCGAATTGTTCTTGCCATTATCCCAGCCCCTTCCCGATCGATTATCTCGGGCCCATGACACGTATTCAATCCGCAAGTCTATTTTTGCTGCAAACCTGTTGGGCGGTATACGAATCACGAGTCGTGAAGATGTATTCACATCTTGTTATTACGCAAATTCTAAAGGGATATCACTGCGCTGTCAACAGTGAGGACTGGAGTTTTTCCGCTGCACGGCGACAATGGATATTCCTCACGGCTCACGGTAATGTATTTGCTTTCATCGCCAGGTACCCGTGAATTACCACCCGCGAGATTGCTATTGAGGCCGGGCGGCCAGTAAAGAGGGGGCGTTCCAAAGAACGCCCCTCTGCATACGCTGGTGGTGAGTGGCCGTTACGGAAGGTCGGAGCGAGCGGCGCAAGATGTGATCTTGCCCTTGTCTTTACCGCTGATCAGCCCGGCCTTAATTTCTCAGGGGTTTCACCCCAAAAACCAAAAAGGAGTTAAAGAGGCAAGGCCCCTTTGACCCCATATAGATTACGGGTCACAAATGCGGCGCCGCAGCGGCGAGGCCACCGCGCCACGCCCTTTATCTACCCGCGAAAGAATGGTATCCTTGGCTACGGGGTAGCCCGTCGCGGTGACCTGGAAACTGAACTGGGGCCAGGGCTGAACTGGGGCCTGGGGGCGAATGATGTTGATCGGTGATATCCTGAGCGTCAACGCGCGGCTTTACCCGGACCGGAATGCCGTCCTCGACGATACGCATTCACTGACCTGGTCCCAGCTGGACGCGCGTGCGAACCGGTTGGCCCAGGCGATGTATGGGGCCGGCGCGCGCCCTGGGGACCGCGCCGCCTGGCTCTGTGAGAACCGCTGCGAATTCGCCGAGTTCCTCTTCGCCACCGCCAGAAGCGGCATTGTCGGCGTTTTCCTGAACTACCGCTTGATGCCGGAAAAACTGCGCGCCATGTTCCAGAACTCAAGGCCGGTGCTGGTTTACGTCCAGGACAAGTACGTTTCACTAGTGGAGGAAGCCCTGACCGGGCTGGATTGCCGGCCACAGCTGGTGACCCTCGGTGACCAGGGGGACTACCGGACGCTGCTGGAGACGGCCCCGGACCGGGCACCCGAACCCACCCTGACCGAGGATGACATCTACCTCATCCTTTATTCCACCGGCACCACCGGCACCCCCAAGGGCATGGAACTGAGTCACCGTAACTGGCTCGCCTGCGCCAGAGTGCGCCTCTGGGTGACCCGCCTCGCCCGGCACGAAGTCTACCTGGTGGCGACGCCGCTCTTCACCTCCGGCAGCCTGGGCCACCTGTTCGGTGCCGCCTACGCCGCAGTACCGGTGGTGACCTGCGCCTTCAGCGGCGAGAAGTTCCTGGAAATGATTGAACGCCACCGCGTCACCACCACCTTTCTTTCGCTGGCGGTCTATCACATCGTGCGGGACACCCTGCGCGCCAATCCGGACCGTTATGACCTTTCCAGCCTGGTGAACCTGGCGGTGGCCGGTGGCCAGCCCTGCATGTACGCCCAGGTCAAGGAGATGCTGGAAACCTTCGGCATTTCCCCTTTGAGATCAAGCAAGACCTATTCCATGTCCGAGATTACCACGGTGGGTACCTGGCTGCTGCCGGAGGACCTCGCCGCCGGGCTGCGGGATGAAGCCACTGACGCGGAGAAGGAACGCCTGAACTCGGTGGGTAAGGCCATCGGCAGTACCCGGGTACGCGTCGTCGACGCCGAAGACCGGGACCTGCCGCCGGGCAAGGTCGGTGAAATCATTTTTCAGAGCGAGGGGCTGATGCGCGGCTACCTCAACCGCCCGGACTTGAACACCACCGTGATGCGCGGCGGCTGGTACCACAGCGGGGACATCGGGCGTTTCGACGAGGACGGCTACCTCTTCCTGGTGGGACGCCAGGACTTCCTCATCAAGAGCGGTGGCTTTTTCGTCTCCGCGGAGGAAGTGGAGAAGATCATCAGCGCGCACCCGGCGGTGGCCGAGGTCGGCGTACTCGGGGTGCCCCACGCGCAGTGGGGGGAGATGGTCAAGGCGGTGGTCTGTCTGAAGCCGGGCGCGGAACTCAGCGTCGAGGACCTACGCCAGTACTGCCGCGGGCAGCTCTCCGGGTTCCAGGTGCCCAAGCTGGTGCAGTTCGCGGAGGCACTGCCGCGCGAACCCGCCTTCAACAAACTAGCCCGCACGGACCTGGCGCGGCTCTACGGCCAGACGGACAATCAGGTATAATGGCAGCCGGTGTAAGCAGGGAAGTTGATGAAAATTAAATGGTTCGGCATGTCCGCCTTCAGTATCACCGCCGCGGGCGGCGTCAGGATTATCACCGATCCGTACGTCACCAGTGGTACTTTCACGTACGATCCGGTAAACGAAATGGCGGACGTAGTGACGGTGAGCCACCAGCACACGGACCACAACCACCTGGCCTCGGTGCTCGGGGACCCGGTGGTGATCAGCGAACCGAGTACACAGGTGGTCAAGGGCATCGCCATTCGCGGCGTCCCCTCCCATCACGACAATCAGGGTGGCGCGGTACGCGGCAACAACACCATTTTCTGCTTTCAGGTGGACGGGCTGCGCCTCTGCCACCTGGGGGATCTGGGACACCTGCTGACGCCGGCGCAGATCGCGGAGATCGGTGACGTCGACGTTTTGCTGCTGCCGGTGGGCGGCCATTTCACAATCGATCCCGGCGTCGCCGGTGAGGTCCGGGATTCCCTGGCGCCGCGTATCACCATACCAATGCATTACCGCACCCCGAAATGGGCCAACCCGGATATCGCCACCGCCGGTGTCGACGTTTTTCTTGATGGTAAAACGGGCGTGCGGCGCCTGGCGGGGAGCGAGATAGAAGTGACGCCTGAAATCATGACGAGGGCACCGGGCATCGTGGTGCTGGCGCCGGCACGCTGAATCCGGCACCCGGCACGAACCGGGGTAAGGCCCCCCGCAGGCGCTTGTTTTGGCGTGTTACCCCTTTGACCCCGGAAAGTGGTATTCTCTTTGGGGACAGGTCACCCGAGACTGACTGCCACGAAGAGGAAAGGAAGACTCTTGACGGAAGCGCGATACGACGTGGCCGTGATTGGCGCCGGTATTGGCGGGCTCTGCACCGCGGCACTGCTTTCCCACCACGGCTACCGCGTGCTCCTCTGCGAGAAACTGGCCCGTCCCGGCGGACGCTTCTCCACCACCGAACAGGAAGGCTTCAAAACACCGACCGGGGCGGTGGCGGTGCAGACGCGCGGCGCCCTGGCAGAGGTCTACGCCACGGTCGGCGCGCCATTCGAGGTGCGCGAGGTCGGCAATACCAGCGCCTGGCTCTGGGGCGAATGGCGGGAACTCCCGGAAAAGGGGCAGATACGGGCTTTACTGACGATGCTCGATGGTATCGGCGCCTCAAAGACGCAGATACTGGGGCGGCTGGCACAGGGCGCGCTCAGCGAAAAGGTGATCGGCGCCTTCCGGCGCGGCGCCGCGGATAACCCGGACCCGGCCAGCAAACTCTCCTTCCGGGACTGGCTACTGCGCTACACGGACAATCAGCGCGCGCTCGAGGTCTTCCACGCCCTGACCTCGGCGATATCCACCGTCAATGATTTTGAATACCCCGCCGCGCACTGGTTCACCTACGTCTCGCCGCAGGGCCAGGGCGGTATGGCGCATCACGGCGTCTCGGTACACGGCAACCTCGATGTCGCAGAAAAGCTGGCGGCGGTGGTACAAAACAATGGCGGCGATGTCTGGTACCGGGCTCCGGTAACGCGCCTCGAGTTCCATCACGGTGCCGCCGCGGAACTGGAGATCGCGCACGCTGAGGGGACGGTCGCAGTGACGGCGCGGGTGGTGGTCAGCGACGTGGGGCCGAAACGAACGGTGGCGCTGGTGGGGCGGGGGGCCTTTGACGGGGATTTCCTGGCCCGTGTCGACGCACTGCGCGCCGCCCCCATGGTGGCCAACCTGGTGGCCAGTGACCGCCCGCTGGTGGACAGTCACGGCGGGCTGCTGATTGTCGGCGCGAAACGCACCGTGGCCGGCATCCCGATCACCAACTTCTGCCCCGAATGGGCACCGCCGGGGCAGCACCTAATGGTGGTCTGGGGCACACCGGCATCATGCCTCGAGCCGGTCGACGCGGAGGCGGAAAAGGCGCTCAACCGGGAGGACATCGCCCGGGTCTTTCCGGATTTTACGGCGCATGGCCGCATCCTGCGCCAGGAGATGCGGGACATTGACCACGAGTTCCCGGCCTTACGTAGCTGGATGGGCTATGACATGGGGCCCGAGACGCCGTTCAAGAACCTCTACT
>CAZPSW010000008.1:0-16022 GCA_964589255.1 uncultured Dehalococcoidales bacterium | reverse complement strand
GAGGGGCGCGTGGGGCGGCTCTTTTACTGGCTCGGTGGCGCCGGAACGCTGGGCATTTTCAGCCTGGCGGGGTTGATTGTGATCGTGGTGGGTATCTTCTACGGCGTGATCGTGCTCCAGGTGCTGGCGGAGCAGCAGGTGCTCCAGGTGGGTTCCGCGCTGGTCTCCGCCATGCTCAACATTTGCGGCGTGCTGACGATCTACACCGGGCTCATCATGAGCGTTTTGGCGCGGCGCATCAGCGACCTTTAGGAGCGGCACCCCGGGCAATGCATTCCCGGTACCAGGCGTCGTATTCCGCGGCGGAGCGGTCGATGGTGTAATCCCGGCGGATGCGCGCCGCCGTCACCCGTGTCAGTTCCGCCGCTGCGTCCGTATTCTTAAGCACCCAACCGAGTTGTTCCGTGAGGCCCACGGTGTCCCCGGCGCGCACCAGGTAGCCCGCCTCCAGTTGGCGCACGTCCTCGCCGGAGCCGGAGCCCGCGGTGGCAATCACCGGGGTGCCGCAGAGCACCGCCTCGAAGACCACCCAGGCGGCGTGCTCGTAGCGCGACGGCTGCACGAAGACATCGGCGTCTGCCAGCGCGCCGAGCTTGGCCTCCCCCTCGATGAAACCGGTGAAGATCAGGCTGTCCCGCATCCCGAGCGCGGTGGCGCGGGCTTCCAGACTGGCGCGGTAGCCCTCGTCCGGGCCGACGATCGCCAGCGCCGCGTCGGGTAGCTTCTGTTTCAGCCCGGCGAAGGCCTCCAGCAGGAAGTCCAGTCCTTTGATGCGGTGGATACGGCACATGCTGAGCACCAGCGGACGCGTCCCCAGGTCATAGCGGCGGCGGAAGCTGCCCGGCGGCGGCAGCACGGCGTATTCCATAGCGTCAAAGGCGTGGGGGATGATGCGCACCAGTTCCGCGGCGATACCCCAGTCCCGGTATTCAGCGGCGCCGAGCGAATTGTTGGCCACGAAGCCGCTGGCACCACGCATTATGGTGTTTCCCCAGGCGGCGTCAAAGAGCCACTTGAAGGGCGCGCGGGTGGCCGCAGCCCCCGGCGCCAGGCGCGGCAGTGAGCCGTGGGAATCAATGATATAGGGCACCCCTTGGCGGCGCGCCGGGCCCAGCAGCGCCACGTTCTGATAGGAACGCACCGCGTGGGAGTGGATCACGTCAAAGTTGCCAAGGTCACGTGCCGCTGCACGCAGGCCGGGAGTGTAATAGAAATTGAGCACGCGGGCAGCGCAGTGGAAGGGCACCACGCGCACGTCGTGGAGTGCCGCCGCGAAATCCGGGTCATAACTCACGTCCGAGGTATAGATGCTGACCTGGTGGCCGTGGCGCGCCTGGGCGGCGGCGAGTTGCTGTATCAGGCCCACGGTGCCCCCGCCGACCAGTGAAAACAGGTCAAACAGGTGCAGGATGCGCATCAGTCGAGGTGCCCCAGGATGATCTTGATGACCTTCATCGAGACGTTGCGGTCAAAGTATTCCTGCGGGGGGTTCCAGTCACGCGTTTCGGAGAGCACCACCTCCAGTGCGCTTAACACGGCCTGCGGGGCCACCCCGGTGAGCATGTTGGAACCGGCGTCGATCGTTTCCGGGCGTTCGGTGACATCCCGCACGGTGACGTTGGGCACGCCGAAGATGCAGCATTCCTCCTGGACGGTGCCGGAGTCCGTGATCACGGCGCGGGCCTGCTGCTCCAGGGTGATGAAGTCAAAGAAACCGAATGGCTCCAGCTGCCGCACCGCCGGATTATCCAGCTTGATGTGGTATTGTTCCAGGCGGCTGCGGGTGCGCGGGTGCAGGCTGCAGATGACCGGGGCGTCAAAGTGCCGCGCCACCCCGTCCAGCCCGGCCACCAGTTGCTTCAGGCGCGCCTCGTCATCAACGTTCTCCGCGCGGTGGGTGGTGACCAGGAAGTAGCCGCCGGCCTGAAGGCCCAGATCAGCCAGCGCGGTGCTCTGCCCGAACTGCTCTCCGTAATGTTCTATGACCTCGTAAATGGGGTTGCCGATGACGTGTATCTTACTGCCGGTGATGCCCTCGCTGAGCAGGTTCTCCTTGCTGCGGTTGGTGTAGGGCAGCCAGACATCGCTGGAATGATCGATGATGCGCCGGTTGACCTCTTCAGGGACGCGGAAGTCATAGCAGCGGTTGCCCGCCTCCATGTGGAAAACGGGGATGCCGAGGCGCTTGGCGACGATGCTCACCAGGCCGCTGTTGGTGTCCCCTAATATCAGCAGGCGCTCCGGTTTCTCGTCCAGGATGACGCGCTCCGTCTCCGCGATGATGCGCCCCGCCTGTTCGCCGAAACTGTCCGCCCGGATGCCCAGGTAGTGGTCCGGCTGGCGCAGTGCCAGGTCATCGAAAAAGAGCTTGTTCAGGCTGTCCTCGTAGTTCTGGCCGGTATGCACCAGCACGTGGTCCGCGTAGCGGTCCAACTTGGGTATGATCAGGCTCAGGCGGATGATCTCCGGGCGCGTGCCGAGAACGGTCATAATTTTCATGGCTCGATATAACCTCCCTGACTTAAGAACGTGCGAAGTGCCCCCGGGGTCATCACGTTGTCCGCCGAGGACAGTTCGTGTGCCAGCACCGGGGCCTCCGCGGGCGCCCCGCGCTGGTCCGGCAGCACCGGGCGAATGACGAAGTAATGACCCCGCTTCACGGTACGCGGAATCTCTTCCTCGGAGATCATGATTTCGTGGTGTTTCTCCCCGGGGCGGATGCCGCTGACCCGGGTCTTCACGCCGCTGTCGGCGATCATCACAGTGGCCAGGTCGACGATGTTGGCCGAAGGGATGTCCGGCACGTAAATGTCACCCGGGGCGCCGTCACGGAGGGCGTCGAAGATGATCTCGATGGCCTGGTCCAGGGAGAGGATGAAACGCGTCATCTCCGGGCTGGTGATGGTGACCGGGCCACCGGCCGCGACCTGGTTCCTGAAGAGCGGCATCACGGAGCCGCGGGAGTTCGCCACGTTGCCGTAACGCACACAGATGAAGCGCGTGCCAGGCACCTGCCGGTTGGCCTCCACGGTGAGGCGTTCCTCGAGCGCTTTGCACATGCCGTAGGTGTTTACCGGCAGGCAGGCCTTGTCGGTGGAGACGGAGAGCACCGTCTCCACGTTATGACTCACCTCGATCAGGGCGCGGATGATATTTTGCGTGCCCAGTACGTTGGTCTTGATCGATTCATACGGGAAGTACTCCCCGATGGGCACCTGTTTCAACGCCGCGGCGTGGATGATGATATCAGATTCCTTGACGGCGCGCACCACCGTTTCGTAATCCCTGACGTCCCCGATGCGGAATTCCAAGGTGGTGCCGGCATCGTAGAAGACGGCGTCGGTGGCTACCCGCAGGTGCCGCCACTCCAGTTCCATGGCGTACTGCTTGTCCTCGTCACGGGAGAAGATAATCAGCGCCGCGGGTTTTCCCAGCCGACCGCTCATGATGCGCTGCACCAGGCTGCGCCCCAGGGAGCCGGTGCCGCCGGTGATGAGCACGCGTTTGTCCTGGAATATCACGCCGTTCTCCAGCCGTCATAGGGGGTGGCGTCCGCCGCCATCTCCCGGATCATGGTTTCCCAGTCCGGTGGGCGGTAGCCGGTGGCGGCTTTTAACAGATCCGCGTTGAGGCTGCGGTTAATGTTTAGTTTGCCGTCTTTCGCCACCTTGATGTCCAACTGCATCGCGTCACGCACCAGCGTCAGCAGGCGGAATTTATCGATCGGTTTCGCGGCCAGGTGATAGATGCCGCTCAGTCCCGGATGGTCCCGTATCAGCATTCCGATGACGCGCGACAGTTCCAGCGAGGTGAGGCCGCTGAAAACGGCCCGGGAGAAGCCCTTGACCTCGCCGCCGCGGTTGGAAAGGAACCATTCCACCAGGCCACGGCTGGTGGCCAGTTCCCGCCCGATGAATGAAGTCCGCAGCGTCAGCGCGTTTTCGGCGCTGACCTCACCGAGGTACTTGGTGCGCCCGTAAACGTCCCCGGCGTCCGCGCTGTCCGCCTCCCGGTAGCCGCCGCGCTGGCCCAGAAAGACGCAGTCCGTGCTGATCTGTATCAACCGTGCGTGATGGCGCTCGCAGGCGGCCTGGAGCAGGTGCGGCAGCAGCGCATTGAGGCTCACGTTGGCCACCATGCCGACCTCTTTCTCCAGGGACTTGACCACGCCGACGCAGTTCACCACCACGTCCGGCTGCACGGTTTTCACGGCGGCGTTGATCTGGTCCGGGACGGTGGCATCGACCTCGGAGATGATACGGCCCGCTTCGAATATCCCGTAGCCGGACACCGCCGCGAAGGGGGTGCGGATGGTGCCGCTGATGTCAAAATCCCGGCTGAGCTGCTGGTAAAGCTTGTGCCCCAGCATACCGGCGGCTCCGAAAATGAGCACGCGCGGGGTCATGCGGCCTCCGTTTGGCGTTACTTTTGCACTGCGTCTAGGAGTTCGGCCTGGAACTGCTGGCTGATGGCGGCGTAACTGTGGTTCGCGCGCACGTATTCCAGCCCCGCCACTCCGAGCGCCCGGCGTATCTGGGCTGATTGTAGCAGATTCACCGCTTCACGCGCCATCGCGGCGTGGTCCGCGTAGACGATGCCCTGCTCCGGCCCCGCCACCACAGTGCTGATGCCGGATAACGGCGTGCTCAGCACCGCCTTACCGCAGGCGAGGTACTGGATGATCTTGCCGGGGAAGATGTCCGCGTTTTCCCAGGTGTTAAGGAAAGTGTTGATGCAGAGCGTGGCCAGGCTGATGTAAGACGGCATCGTCTGGTAGGGTTGAAAGCCGGTCATGGTGACCCTGTCCCCCAGGCCGAGTTCACCGGTGATGGCCTCGAGCTTTTTGCGTTGCGGGCCGTCGCCCACGATCAGCAGTTTGGCGTCTGGTACCTGCCTTAGAATCTGCGGCAAGGCGCGGATGAAACCGTCCAGGCCAGAGAAGTGAAAGAGCGTGCCCAGGAAGACGATTACCGCGTCGTCAGCGGTCAGGCCCCAGCGGGCCAGTAAACCCGCGTCCGGCTCCAGCGGCTTAAACAGGTCCGTGTCCACCGGCAGCAGCACCAGCTTGACGCGTGACTCGTCCGCCCCGTTGGCGGTGACGTAATGGGCGTAGCGCGGCGCCACCGCCAGGATGCGGTCAGCGCGCGTGTAAACGCGTTTTTCCAGGGCGCGGGTGAAGGGTTTTAAGAACCGGTAACGCACCAGGCGGTGTAAAACGTCGATGGCGCGGAAGACCACCGGCACGCCGTATTTCCTGGCCAGCGCCAGCGTTTGCAGGCCGCTGGTGGGCACCGCGTAGAGCACGATGACATCGATCCGGGCGCTTTTCAAGAGCCCCTTGATGACGCGCCGCGTGGTAAACCAGGCACTCAACCGGGAGAGGCCGGGCAGACGGATGAAGCCGGGCCGCAGCAGTGTTACGCTGCCGCCCGCGACGGCGCGGCTGACGCCCCCGTAGCGGCGGCTGCGCAGATGCGTCGGGTTCAGGCTCAGGCCACGCCAGGCGTCCGGGTAGTCCACCGCATAGACCGTGTGCCCGGCCAGGGACATCAGCTCCGCCATGTTGTGCACTTCGAAGACTACCTTTTCCAGCCAGTCGACCTCATGCACGAAGAGGATATTCAAGACTTACCGCGCGCCGGGCGGATGCTCTTCACCAGCAGCACCAGCCCCTTGAGGTTGAGGTAGATGTCACGCCAGCCGCGCAGGCCGCGCAGCCGCTGCCAGACATAGGCGGGACGCAGGTAGAACTCCCGGTAGGCCCGCGCGGACCAGCGCACCAGGTCAGGCAAGGTCAGCTCCCGGCTGGCGAAGACCGGCGTGGCGCCACCGCCGGTGGCGGCGTAGACGAAGTTCTCCCAGGGCACCGCGCCGCCGTAACCCTCGGCGAGGTAACGCTCGTAGAGCCGTGTGCCGGGGAAGGGCGTGGTGATGGAGAACTGCGCGAAGTCCAGCGGTAAACTCTTGGCGAAGTCCAGCGTGGTGCGGATGGTGGCGCTCGTCTCCCCCGGCGAGCCAATCATGAAATAACCGATCGCCTGGATGCCCGCCTGATGCGTCCGGCGCAGTGCCGTCGCCGCCTGGTCCGGAGTGGTGTCCTTGTCCAGCGTGGCCAGTATTTCCGGCGAGGCGGATTCAATACCGTAAGCGATGGTATAACAGCCCGCCTGGCGCATCCGGGTGAGCATCTCCGCGTCGACCAGGTTGACGCGGCTCTCGCAGGACCAGTGGAACTTCAGGCCGCGGCGCATGATCTCGTCACAGATGCCCATGATGCGCTTCCGCTGCAGCGTGAAGACATCGTCGTAGAAGGCGATCTCCCGTACCCCGAATTCATTGATCAGGCGGCCTAGTTCGTCGGCCACGCGGTCGGGGCTCTGGCCGCGGAAGCGGTTGCCGAAGACGGGCTTCGAACAATAGCTGCAATGATAGGGGCAGCCGCGCGAAGTGACCACTGAGGCGAAGGGCATGTCACGCCCGTGCGGCGGGTGCGGGCGGTAGACGCCGTCAGGTAGCAGGTGATAGGCCAGGTAGGGCAGCGCCTCCACGTCCACCACCGTCATCTGGTCCGGATTGTGCACCACCCGGCCGTCCCGCCGGAAGCTCAGGCCGGGCACGCCGTCGAGTGGGGTACCGTCCGCCAGCGCCTGGAGCAGGGCCGGGGCGGTAACCTCACCCTCCCCGCGCACGATCACGGCAATCTCCGGGGCGCTCTCTAGCACCTCCTCCGGCAGCAGCGTGGCATGGGCCCCGCCGAGGATGATGGTGGCCGCCGGATGTGCCTGTTTCAGGTAATGCGCCGCGGTCATCGCAGCCCCGATCGAGGGCGTCATCGCGGTCAGGCCGATGACATCGGCGCCTGCCGTGGCCGCGCAGACTGCCGCCGGGGAAAGGTTGAGGGCGCCGCCGTCGACGATGTTGACGCTGTGACCGTAGTTTTCCAGCACCGCGGCCACCGATGCCAGCCCCATCGGCGGCTGGGGGTAGCTGTCACCGCGCGCCGGGTTGAGAAGGCTTACTTTCAGCACCATTCCACTAAAACACAAGGCCCGGAGGGTGTCAAGGGCGGCGTGCCTGGTGGCAGCCTCACCGATGGTGACAGCGACGCGCCCGCGGTTTATACTGGGGAGGGTTCGGGGAGGGTCCCATGACGGAAATATTTGTCGGCACTTCCGGCTGGTCCTACCCGTGCGGCGAGGGAACGTGGCAAGGCCATTTTTATCCCCGCGGCACCCGCCACGAACTGGAATACTACACGCGTTTCTTCACTGCCGTGGAAGTGAACGGCTCCTTCTACCGCCCACCGCCAGCCGCCTATGCCATGCGCTGGGCAGAGCAGACACCGCTCGGTTTCCTCTTCACCGTCAAGCTCTGGCAGAAGTTCACCCACCCCGCGATGTACCGCCAGGCCACCGGGGGTGACGGCGCCATCTCGGCGGCGGACGTGGATGTTTTTCGGCGTGGACTGGAGCCATTGGCCACGTGCGGCAAGCTGGGGGCGCTGCTGGCGCAGTTCCCGCCGAGTTTCAGGGCGGACGCCTTCGGCAAAGATACCTTGAGCGCGGTCTGCGACACCTTCCGGGAATACCATTTGGCGGTGGAACTGCGCCACCGCAGTTGGAGTGACGACCCCGCCACGGCGCGCCTGCTGCGGGACAGTGGCGCCGCCTGGGTGATGCTCGACGAGCCGAAGTTCGCGACTTCGGTGGCGGCTGACCTGCCCCTGACGGCGCCCCACGCTTATTTCCGCCTCCACGGGCGTAATGCCGCGGACTGGTGGCGCGGCGATAATGAAACGCGCTACAAGTACCTCTATACCGCCTCCGAGATCGAGGAGTTGGCGGGCGGTGTGCGGGCGGTGTCCGCGCAGGCCGAGCGTGTCTTCGTGATGTTCAACAACCACTGGCAGGGTTGGGCGCCGCGCAATGCGGTAGAGATGCAGCGGCAATTGGGACTGCCCTTTACGGAACTACCGCTGGCGGGCCAGTTCAAGTTGGAGGAGTGAGGGGGGCTATGAACCTTACTCAGAATTCATCATGGGGGTTACCCCCGGTTTTCCAGTACCGCCAGCAGTACTGCTATCCAGGTCAGTAAGATCACCGAAACCAACGTGATGGTGAGAATCAGCGGGATTCGTTGTTTTGTCATATTACCGGAAACGAAATCTTGAGCTTTGTTACTCCATTCATTCCACCGTTGCGTAGGGGTACCTTCTGTGGGGTATGGAGTATTTCTGAGGTAATTTCTCGTAAGGATTACGACCCAGTTAATAGAACCAAGGATTAACACCCCGGTAACAGCAAAGACAATTATCAGCCAGGGTTCCATCGGCGCCTCATCGTGACTTCGTGCCCCAATCATATTTGTCACTTAGGTACATGTCAACTCGGGGTTAAAGGCAGGTTGCTCATTGACATAACATAGTGTAAAAGGGGTTCAAGGGGCAAAGCCCCATAAAAAAAAGAATTTCCCCTTCCCCATGTCAGAGGAAGGGGATTAAGGGGATGGGGCGCCCCAACAAGCGCAAAAAGGGGCGCCGCCCCTTCAAAAACCAAACACTCGTTTGACGCCAGCCCAGCGGTGACTTATCATGAAATGGGCATGAGGGTTTTATCACGGCTTAAGAATTACCTGGAAGTTACCAAACCGCGCGAGAGCGTGCTGCTCGTCTTTATCGGCGTCTACGCCGCGCTGATCGCCAGCGGTGAGGCCATACCCGGTGGTGAATTCCTGGTCATTACGGTGGCGATACTGGCCGCCGCGGCCGGCGCCAACGGCCTCACGAACTACCTTGACCGTGACTTTGACGCCAGGATGGCGCGCACCAAAAACCGCGTCCTCCCTTCCGGGCGCATCGCTCCCGCCTGGAAGGCATTACCATGGCTCTTCGCGCTGGTGACCTGCGGGCTGGTGCTAGCCTGGATCCTGAACCCTTATGTTTTCGCGGCGGACGTTTTGGGCACAGGGGCGGCGGTGGTCTGGCGCAAGCGCTGGACCTGCGTCTTTCCCCAGGGCATGATCGCCAGCTGCGCGCCGGTGCTGATGGGTTGGCTGGCGGTGAGCCCGGTGCTCAGCCCGACGCTGCTCTGGCTCTGCCTGCTGATCTGCATCTGGTTGCCGATACATCTCTGGAGCGTGATGTTAACGCACCGCGCGGACTATCAACGCGCCGGTATCACCTTTTACCCCATGAGCCGTTCACCTGAAGCGGTGACACGGGTGCTGGCGGCACTCAGCCTGGGGCTCTATCTATTTTCGCTGGCGCTGTCTTTCATCGCCGGGCTGGGCTGGCTCTACCTGGTCTTCGCTAATCTGCTTGGCCTGACGCTGGTCTATGCCGGCGTCAGATTGCTCTGGACGGGAGCGGGACCGGCCTCATGGCGGCTCTACCGGCTCTCGGCATTCCCCTACCTGGGGCTGCTCTTCCTGGGTATCAGCCTGGACGTACTGTTGATTTAAGCGAATAAACGCCGCGGCGGCGTGACGAGGAGCGTTGGCGATATGGAAGCAGGACGCGAATTTTACTGGAACATTCCCCTCGAGGGGTTGGTGCTGTACCCGTTATCGGTGGTGGCCACCGCCTTCATGATCTATGTCATGGTGAAGACCGTCAAGCGCTGGCACGTCGGCCAGCCTGAGGCGCGCGGCGCCCCCTGGGGACAACGCATCTGGAGCTTCCTGGTGGCGGTGGTCATGGATGGGCTGCTGCACCGGCGTTTCATGCGCTATGCCGACGGCATCGGTAACGGCTTCGGGCTCGCCCGGATGGCGCCCCGTGAACTGACCGCCGGTTTCGCTCATTGGCTGATCTTCTTGGGCTGTCTCTCCTTCCTGGTGGCGACGACGCTGGGTTCCCTGAGCCACTACACGGTGCACTTCATGAAGGGTAATTTCTACCTCGTCTTTTCGGCCGTCATCGACGTGTTCGGCATCCTGGTTATCATCGGCATCGCGCTGGCGCTCATCAGGCGTTACGGCGCGCGGCCAAAACGGCTCGATAATAAGCCTGAAGACCTGATCGCGCTGCTCCTGATCTTCGTCGTCGTCATCAGCGGTTTCATCGTCGAGGGGCTGCGCATCGCCGCCACCTCGCTGCAAACGAACCCGGATTGGGCGTCATGGTCCGTCGGCGGCTACGCGCTGGCGCTGGCCTTCCAGGGCGCCAGTGACGCCGCGCTCGCAGTCGGGCACAGCGTCTGGTGGTGGCTGCACATGGCGTCGGCGGTGGGGGCCATCGTCTACGTCTCTCTCTTCCATTCCAAGCTCTTTCACATTATCTGGGACCCGGTGAATATCTTCTTTCGGGACCTGGGGCCGAAGGGCAAGCTCCAGACGATCGACTTCGAGGCCGCCGAGGACTTCGGCGTCTCCACCATCGAGCAGTTCACCTGGAAGCAACTGCTGGACCTGGACGCCTGCACCCGCTGCGGACGCTGCCAGGACGCCTGCCCGGCCAACGCCAGCGGCAAGGCCCTGAACCCGAAGCAGTTGATACAGGACCTGAAAACGCATTATTACGAGATGCACCCGCTGCCCTTTGTGGGCGGTAAAGCACCGGAAACGCGGCGGGACATGATCAGCGAGGTGGTGACCGAAGAAGTGATCTGGGACTGCACCACCTGCCGCGCCTGCGTGGACGCCTGCCCGGTCTACGTGGAGCATGTCGATAAGATCATCGGTATGCGGCGCAACCTGACCATGGAACGCAGCCAACTGCCGGAATCCGCGCAGGACGCCTTGAAGTGCCTCAGCACGCGCTGGCACCCCTTCCGCGGCACCACCCAGGGCCGCACCGATTGGGCGGACGGCCTCGACGTGACTGTGCTGGCCGACGATTCGGACGTGGAGCTGCTCTACTGGGTGGGCTGCACCGCCGCCCTTGAAGAACGCAATATGAAGGTGGCTCGGGCCTTCGCCAAGGTAACGCAGGCGGCCGGAGTTAAATTCGGCATCCTCGGTGACGAAGAGATGTGCTGCGGGGACCCGGCACGGCGCATGGGGGACGAATACCTCTACCAGACGCTGGCGCAGCAGAACGTGGAGATCCTGAACGGCTACGGCGTGAAAAAGATCGTCACCGCCTGCCCGCACTGCTTCAACACGCTGAAGTTCGAGTACTCGGACTTCGAGGGCAAGTTCGAGGTGATACACCACGCCGAGTTCATCAACACCCTGATCAAGGATGGTCGCATCAACCCGATCCAGCTCGATCTTTCGCGCTTCACCTACCACGATTCCTGTTACCTGGGACGCTACAACAACATTTACGGCGCCCCGCGGGACGTTCTTCAGGCGGTGGGCCGGGGGGACCGCGTGGAGCTGCCGCGCGCCTTCAATAATAGTTTCTGCTGTGGTGGTGGCGCGGGGCACATGTGGATGGAAGAGGAGCCGGAGACGCGCATCAGCAGCCACCGTGTGGCGGAGGTGGTCGAGGCTGACGTTTCCCTGCTGGCGACGGCCTGCCCCTACTGCCTGGTGATGTTCGAGGATGCGGTCAAGGCCAAGGGCGTGGAGGAGACTTTGCGCACCCGCGACCTGGCGGAACTGGTGGCGGACGCCATCACGCTGCCGGCGAAAAGCGAAGCCTGAAACCGGTGCGCGGCGTAACAAACAACGACGCCGTGGCGTTATAATGGTGAGAGCCGGTTGACATGGGTCACCTGAACTTCCGGGAGAGATTATGAAAGAGCGTCTTGCCTTACGCGGCGCGGTATCCCTGCTGGTGCTGGTGCTGCTGCTGACGATGCTAGCGGGTTGCAAACGCGCCCCCGATAGCCCGAAATCGACAGGGGAGATTGAAGTCTCCGAACTGGTGGTGCCGGACGTGCCGCTGGACGCCTTCATTTACCTGCAACAGGAGAAGGAAACACGCATCCCGGTGGGCACGATGGGTATCTCACAGGACATCGAGGTGGTCTCGATGTCGGTCTGGGGTGTGCCCTACGAGGAATCAGATTTCAGTTTCGGCGTCGCCTTCAACTTCGGCAGCGAGGTACAGGCGGCCGAGGTCTACGCCGGGATCGGTAGCGCCGTGGGCGGTACCTGGGTGGAGCACGCCGGAAAGACCGTCTTCCTGGTCAATGGCACCGGGCCCGCCGCGGCCACCCTGCGTGCCGCCCTCCAGAACCGGAAGTTCAAAACCTATGACGACGCTGACGGCCTGACCGCGGCGCAGGGTCTGCCGGACGGTGGTGATAGCAAAATGGTGGCACTGGCGCTGGTGCGCCCCAGCCCGGCCCTGCTGCGCTTCGTGACCGAGAGCAACGACAACGATACCGTCACCATGGTGACGGGCATACTGGGTCTGATGCGGCTCAAGATGGGGGCGGTGGGGGGTTATGCGGAGCATCACCTTGACGGGGTGCAATTGATCGCCAGCGTGCGCGGCGGCAGCATCGACGATTCGGGACTCAGTGTCATTGGCATCGTCAATGCCAACCTACCGGGAGTGGTGGTGGGGCCGCTGGTGGAACGCTTGCTGCCGGAGCAGGGTTTCCGCGTCGAGACCTCTGGAGACGAAAAGTACTTCCTCAAGGCACAGCCGATATCCGACGGCGGGCGGGTGTATCTGGCGCTGATGGTTGACGGCAGCCGTTTGGTAATGGCGATATCCGCCGAAGACGGCCGGTCCCGGGAACTGGTGCGCCGCGCCATGTAGTGTTAAAATGGCGCTGTCCCTTGACATAACGTGTTATGTTTCTTCAAATAGGGGTCAAATGGGCGAATAAAGTGGCGGCGCATCTTATCTTGGTCTTAAAGCACGGCTATGTACCGGTGGCCGGGGAACTCCCCGTGGCGCCGAAATACTACGGTCCGGACCGCTAATTCGTATACCTGCGCCTGGATGACGACGACAACGGCGCCGTCGACGCGGCCACCAGGGAGATCCGTGCCACTCACCATCCGGTGGTCACCCTGGCGCTGCGCGATACTCTTGACCTGGGGGCGGAATTCTTCCGCTGGGAATTCGCCACCGCGGTGGCCGGGGTACTCCTCGGCATTCACCCCTTCAACCAGCCGAACGTGCAACTGGCCAAGGCGGCCACGGAGCGCATCCTGAGCCAGTATGCGGGCGGCCAGCCGATGCCGCGGGTGGAGACTTCGGGCACCCTGGCGGACCTGCTCGGCCAGGCGGTGCCCGGCGGTTACCTGGCGATCATGGCCTACCTGCAACCTTCCCCGGAAACGGATCAGGCTTTCACGGAACTGCGCCGCCGCGTGGTGCGTGATTTCAAGATCGCCACCACCTTCGGTTACGGGCCACGTTTCTTGCATTCCACCGGCCAGCTGCATAATGGTGGCCCGGAGACGGGCCTTTTTCTGCAAATTACCACCGCACACCAGCCGGACCTGCCGATTCCGGGACAGCCCTATACCTTCGCCACCGTGGTCATGGCGCAGTCCCTGGGTGACCTCCAGGCATTGCAGTCACTGGGACGAAACGTCGTCAGCCTGCATCTGGAGCCGGTGGACGCGGACCATTTACAGGGGTTGGCGCAAAACCTGAAATAGGCCCCGTTTACCCCGGCGGTGCCGGGTGTAATGCCTTTTAAACCAGCGTCAAATACGCCGCCCGTTTATTTACCCCTTTCAGGGGCGTGCATACAACAAAGAGTAAAAGAGACGCAGTCTCTGACAAAAATACTTCCGCACAGTTTGTAGATTGAGTCACTTTACTGCTATAGTTAATTCCGGGTTGCTGGCAACCCCGCCAAAACTGGAAATCTGACTCCATAAAGAGGTTTGAAATGGGTGCATTACTGGTTCTCGGTGTCATCGTGCTTGGCTTTAGCATCTACATCTCACGTTCCAACCAGGGGACTCAATATGACCCCCGGGCCCGCGTGCTGGGCAGGGTGGGCAGCATCATCGGGGTGCTGCTGGTGCTCGTCGCCATCGTGGCCGGTTCGCTGACCACCGTGCCGGCCGGTCACCGCGGGGTGGTGATCCGTTTCAGCGCCGTCACCGGCGGCATCCTGAATGAGGGTCTCCAGACCAAGGTGCCCTTCATAGACTCGGTGGAGAAAATGTCCGTCCAGACCCAGAAATATGAGGCCAACTCATCGGCGGTGACGAATGACCTCCAGGACGTCAGCACCACCATCGCTCTCAACTGGCACCTGGATCCGGGCATGGCCGCCGAGGTCTACCGCACGCTGGGGCTGGAATTCATTGACCGCATCGCCGCCCCGGCCATTCAGGAAACAATCAAACAGGTCACCGCGAAGTTCAACGCCGAAGACCTAATCCTGAGGCGCGACGAGGTCAAGGCGTCGATCACCGAAAGCCTCTCCGCCCGGCTCCTGGAGCGCGGCATCGTCACGGAGACGGTATCGATCACCAACTTCCAGTTCAGCGCCACCTTCACCGCCGCGATCGAGGCAAAAGTGGCCGCGGAGCAGGCGGTACTGGAGGCCACCAACAAGCTGGAGCGGGTCAAGGTAGAGGCGCAGCAGAGAGAGGCCGAGGCCAGGGGCGAGGCCGACGCCCGCATCGCCAAGGCGGTTGGTGAAGCGGAGTACATCCGTGTCGTCACCGAGGCCCAGGTGGCCGCCAACAAGGACATCGCGGCCTCACTGTCGCCCGAGGTGCTGCAGTACATCCTGCTGGACCGGCTGGGGGAAGACATCAAGCTGATGGTGATACCGTCGGGCCAGGGCCTGGACCTGGTGCTGCCCCAGATCAACCCCTAAAAACGTGAATCACGAGGCGCGGCGGCGTTTTCTGTCATTCATACCTCCGCCCGATACACCTCGATTGTATCACCCGGAATAGTGCCGGTAAAAGCGGCTGCCGCTATTTCGTGGCAGCGGCGCCGGAGACTGCTACCCGGGGTCTTGACATAGTACAAGTGTTCTATTATAATTCAATTTTACCCTGACACCGGAGAGTGATATGAACCTGCTCTGCATCCTGCTGCCGCACTTCCCCCTGCGCTGTGAAATTCTACGCCGCCCGGAACTGGAAAATACGCCGCTGGCGCTCGTCCACGGCGTCGGGGCGCAGAAAGTGATCCTGGATCACGCGCCGGAACTCACCGGTCTGGGGCGGGACATGCCGCTCACGCAGGCGCTCTCGCGGCATGGTGAGACGGCGCTGCTGCCGGCGGACATACCCCACTACTGGTCGGTCTTCAACGCCATCCTGGACGCCCTGGAACTGCGCAGCCCGCTGGTGGAAGGGGCTGACCTCGGTGAGGTCTACGTCGGGCTGGACGGGCTGGAGCGTCTCTACCCGGACCGGGAGGGCGTGGTCCGTGCCATGCGGGAAGCCATCCCGGTGGCCATAGAGGCCCGTTACGGTATCGCGGAGAATAAATTCCTGGCCCGCCTGGGGGCCCGTGACGGCGGCCATGAGGGCTATCAGACCATCTCCGGAGGTGGTAAAGCATTCCTCCATGATCTGCCTGTTGACCTGCTGCCGGTATCACTGAAAAGCCGGGCGCGGCTGCATGCCTTCGGGCTGAAGACGCTGGGCGGGGTGGCGGCGCTGTCCGCCGCGCAGCTGCAGGCCCAGTTCGGCCCCGAGGGCAAGCGTATTTGGGCACTGGCGCAGGGCCGTGACGAGACGCCGTTCTGCCCCCGGGTGATGGCGGAGCCGATCGAAGAGAGCACCACGCTAACCTCGCCGATCGTTTCTCTGGACATCCTACTGACGGCCTTCGAGGCGTTATTGTCCCCCGTCTTCGCGCGGCTGGCGGCCAAAGGACTGGGCATCCGCTGCATCGTGCCCTGGACGCGGACCTGGCTCTCCGAGTACTGGGAGCGGCGGGTCTATTTCAAGGAACCGGCGATGAATTGCCGGGCCGTGCTGCGGCGCCTGCGGCAGGTCATGGAAAGCGCGCCCCAGGCGGGACCGGTGGAACAGCTGGGGTTACGCATCACCGGCCTCGGTCAGGCGCCGGGGCGGCAGCAGAGCATCTTCTCCGAGGTCCGCTCGAAAGACCAGTTGTTCAACGACGTGAAGCAGTTGGAACTGCACCTGGGGGCCCCGCAGCTATTTCAGATCAAGGAATTGGAACC
>CAZPSW010000007.1:13668-17500 GCA_964589255.1 uncultured Dehalococcoidales bacterium | reverse complement strand
AGCGCGCCCAGTTCCCGTCAAGCCAGGCCGCGACGTGGTAGACCAGCCCCGCGTCGAGCGTGTCCGTAGCGCAATAAAAACTGGTGCCGCCGGCCCCCCAGACGCCAATTGAGGACGGCACCCCCATCGGTATCGGGGTAAAGCCGATCAGCGGATCGACCTCCAGAAAACGCGCCGCACCCTCCGGGTCCGCGTCCGCGTTCAGGTCCAGCCAGCGGATGCCGTGCGGACTCTCTTCGGCCTGATACATCGAGGTCGCGGTGGGCGTGCCGAAGGCGACGTCCGCGGCCCCCTCCAGAATCAGCCGGTTCTTTTCCTTAGCGTCCGACGCGGGCACCCAGACGACATCGTCCGTACCGACGCCGGCCCAGGCCAGCAGGCCGGTCACGATCTTCTGGCTGGCGACGTAGGTCATGTCCACCACGCGGGTGCCGGGCACAATGTCCCGCGGCGTCACCAGGGCGCTGTCCCCGCGCGTGAAAAAGCCGGAGGCGGAGGATGATTGCGCCCAGACGGCGCGTATCTGGTAGGGCCCGGCGTCCCGCGCCGCGTAGGGGCCTTCAGCCTGTAGTAGCATGCCGCTGTTGCCGGTACCACCGGCAGTGAGTTCGGCCAACCCCAGCCCCACCCACTTCATGCGCTCGGCGGTGTTGGCGGAAAGGGCAATACGCACGCCCATGTCGGTGTCAGCGGCGAGCAAACTACCCCAGCTGGAGATGACCTCGGCACCGACGCCGCTGCCGGACGCCACCGTGATCTTTTCCGGCCAGACGAATTCCGTAGCCGCCATATTACCTCCCGCTCGCTGCCGGCCTATTTCCGGCCCAGGCGGTGCACGATGTCCACCAGCGAGCGCACGTTTTCCGCCGGCGCTTCGGGGAAGATGCCGTCGCCCAGGTTGAAGATGTGACCACGCGCCGCTTGCCCGTAGTCCAGCACCTGCTGCGCCGCGACGGCCATTTCATCTGGCGGCAGGAAGAGCGCGTACGGCTCCAGGTTGCCCTGCACGCTGGTCTCCGGACCCAGCACCTCGATGGCACGGTCCAGGCGGCAGCGGTTGTCCACCCCGACCACGTCGGCACCGGCCTCTTTGATCTCGTGGAGTAGCGCCGCGGTGCCGTTGACGTAATAGATCACCGGCACGCCCTCAGCCTTTAACGCCGCCACGCAGCGCTTGACGTAGGGCAACGAGGCACTGGCGTAGAGCGAGGGATTGAGTATCTTGGAGGTATTATCAAAGAGCATCACCGCCTGCGCCCCGTATTTCACCTGCAACTTGAGGTATTCGATGGTCAGCTGGGTCAGTTTCTCGAAGAGGGCGTGGGCCACCGCCGGGGCCTCCGCCAGCAGGCGCCGGATGTGGAAATAACGCTGCGTCGCCATGCCCTCCACCATGTAGGCGCCAACGGTAAAGGGGGTACCCGCGAAACCGATCAGCGGCACACGGGTGGCGAGTTCTTTTTGCACCCGGCGCACCGTCTCGAAGACGAAGGGCAGCCCCTCTTCCGGGTCAAAGACGTTGAGCCGGTCAACGTCCGCCTGGGAGCGCACCGGGTTCGGGAAGACCGGGCCCCGGACGTTATCAAAGAGCAGTTCAATGCCCATCGGTTCGGCGGTGGTCAGGATGTCCGAAAAGAGTATCGCGGCGTCCATGCCGAACTCGTCCACCGGCTGCACCGTGACGATGGCGGAAATCTCGGGGTTCTTGGCCATGCCCATGAAACCCATCTTACTGTGGTAAGCCATGTACTGCGGCAGGTAGCGCCCCGCCTGGCGCATGACCCAGATCGGCGTGTAGTCCACCGCCTGGCCGCGGCAGGCCCGGAGAAAAGTGTCGTTCATGTCCCCCCCATGACTGTTGTCTCTTCCGCTGAAGATTATAGCGCCTGCGGCGCCTGGGCGCATCCACCAAATCGCCGCGCGCCGGGGACCATATGGTGCAGGCAGGGTGCCGGCCCCACCGGACGGTGTCAGACCTGAACGCTGAGGTTGGTGCCCCGCCCCGGTTCCGAAGTAATCTCAAAACGACCGCCGAAGAGCCGGACGCGCTCCTCGATGCCGAGCAGGCCGAGCTTACCCAGCGCCGCCAGGTCCTCCACCCGGGTCACCGCGAAGCCCTGGCCGTCATCACTGACGCTGAGGCTGATACCGTCGTCGTTGAACTCCACGCTGACACTCACCCGTTTTGCCCGGGCGTGCTTCTTCACGTTTTGCAGCGCCTGCTGCACGATGCGAAAGAGGGCCAGTTCCCTGGCGATGCCCTTATTGCCCATGCCCCGGGCCGCCAGCTTGAGCACTTCCAGCTCCCGCGGGTACAGCAATCCGACCGCCCTCTGATTTTCAATCTTACCGTTGGCGAAACGGCTGATGATACTGCCCCCGGCGTTGAGGTCAAAGACGCCTTCGCCGGCGTTAACCAGGCGCACCGCGTTGATGGTCTCGTCCAGCGCCGCCGTCTTCAGGAGGTATCCCGCGGCGCCGTTGCGCAGCGCCGCCAGGATGTAAGAGCTGAAGTTGTGCGCGCTGACGATGAGCACGCTCGTCTCCGGGGATTGTGTCCTGATCTGTTTGGTGGCCTCTATGCCGTTCAGCCGGGGCATGGTGACATCAAGCACCGCCACGTCCGGTTTCAGTTGCGTCACCATTTCCACCGCGATGACGCCGTCCGCCGCGGTGCCCACCACGCTGATGTCCGGCTCTTCGTCCATCAGCCGGCAGAGACCCTCACGGAAAGCGGGGTGGTCATCAGCGATCAGAATTCGTATTTCACGGCCGGTTTGCGCTACCATAATTAAAAGGGGCGGCGGCGGCCGCCCACCACTCCATGATATGGATTCGGCACGTGGGCTGTCAAATAAACGGGTGCTCAGGCACCGCCCCGCCAGAGTAAAATTGCTTAAGGTGCCTGCACCAAATAGTCTATACCCTTGCGCCGTCCGGCGCGGTGTATTAAAATCGAGTGGAGGCCGCAGGCCGGCGGTCCGAGCGGCAACGGTGGCCGCCGCCGCAGTGGTGACACTAATGCGCAAGCGCGTGGCGGCGGAACAGGGTTCCCGGCTGGTATCTTACGTTGATTACCCCGAAACGGCGAGCTAGAGCTAAAACTACAAGGAGGCTCGATTTATGGCTGTCAGAGAGATGACGAACTTCAAATGGCCGGAGACGTTCAGCGCCGTCGGCTGGACCGGCCTGGGGAATGACCTGCTGCGTTCCTGGTTCCCCATCCTGTCTCAGAGCACCGGCATGCGCTGCCGCGTGATGCACACCCCGGATTCCCAAAACCGTTTCCGCTGGCTGCACTACGGCACCACCGACATGACCGCCGGCGGCACCACCGAGACCTCGCAGATGCTGGAGGGCGACCGCCGCTACTCCAAGCGCGATGCCGGGGCCTTCCCCATCCGCGCCGTTTGGGCGCAGTCGAAGTCCAATTCCGGTTTCTTCGTGCGCGGGGACTCGCACATCAAGACGATTGATGACATCGGCCCCGGCGTGAAAGCGGTGGACATGCGCCACTACCTGGCCAGCCAGCGCATCCTGGAGGCCTTCCTGGTCTGGAGCGGGCGCATCAAGGACGTCGAGGCGGAAGTGGACTGGGTACCGGCCACCAGTTCCAATCACAAGGCCCAGCTGGTGGTTGACGGCGAGGCCGAGGTCGCCTTCGCGATGCCTTCGTCACCATCGATCTACGAGGCCGAGAAGAACCCCCACGGCATCCGCTGGGTCAGCCTCAACTCGGAGGCGCAGCCGGAAGGCGCCAAGCGCTTCCTCGACCTTGACCCGCTGATATCATTCGCGCCGATGTTCAACGGCGTCGAGTCCTGCCAGGGCG